>JACCWY010000489.1 GCA_013697395.1 Chloroflexota bacterium
CCTCTACTACGCGCATCGGCGAGGGTTTGCAGATCCCGGGTCGGAGAACCTCCTCCAGCCCGGGGAGCTCGACACCGACGCCATCCTCTCGGATCCCATCTACGGACCGTTCTTCACGTGCGATCCCCAGGGCAACTGCTCAGTCAGCGATTCTCGATGAGCTTCCTTGCCAGCCTGCCGCGGGAGCGGTGGATGCGGCTCGTGGCCATGGGCATCATCGGCGGCATGGCGGGCGCGAACGTCATCTGGACGTTCCAGACCTGGCCGATGGGCGACATCCAGATCTACTGGGCCGCGGGAGAACGGATCCGCTCGGGCGAGCCGCTGTACCCGGGCGCCGATCCATTCCATTCCTACCGCTACGCGCCATGGTTCGCCTGGGTGTGGGCGGCGTTCAGCGTCCTGCCGTACTGGCTCGTGGCGGTGTTCTGGCAGGCCGCGCTGCTGGTCGCCACGGTCGCCATCGCCGTTCCGTTCCTTCGCCACGGGTGGGTCGGGCTGGCGCTCGCCGGGCTGATGGTGCCGCTCCTGTTCGCGGTCTCCGCCGGGGGCAACGTCCAGGCGCTCGTCGTCGTGAGCCTGCTGTACGGGATCGACCGGCGATCCGGCCCGGTATGGATCGCCATCGCCGCGTCGCTTCGCGCGACCCCGATCCTCTTCGTCCTGGTCTATGCCGCGCGGCGGGAGTGGGGCCGCTTCTGGATCACCGTTGCGCTGACAGCCGTCCTCGTTGCGCCGATGCTGTGGTACGACCCCCTTACCCTCCTCACCGACGTCGCCGGTAGAGAGCCCGGCCTCCTCGCCGAGTCGCCCGTGCTGTATGCCGTGGTGGCGATCGGCTCGGTGGCGGTGGCCGCCGGGCTTGCCTGGCGACGGTCGATGTACACGATCATCGCGGCCGCCGCCGCGGCCGTGCTGGCGTCACCAAAGCTCTTCGCCTACGACGTCACCACGTTCATGGCCGTGCACCCGGGGCGGCCACCACGGTCGGCGGAAGGCGAACCACCCGATCCAGCTCCTGCTGGTCCTGCGCAAGGCGATAGGTGATTCAGCCATCCACCTCGTCGCCCACCGCCTGATGACGGCCGTGCCGGCAGTGGCTGTGCGTCATGGCGATGCTGGGACGTAGAGCGGCCATCCCTCGACGACCTCCGCCAATCGATAGTCGCGCGTGATCACGTCGCGCATGGGGTCCAGCAGGTCGAGATCACGCCCATCGGTGGCCACCGGGCGGTCGATCAGCAGGGGCGGGAGTCCGGGCTGGCCCTCGGCAATGGACCCTGAGTCGATCACGACGCTCGGTCGTGCGGAGCGGAACGCCGCCAGGACGTCCTCCATGACCCCGCCCGTGGCGTACTGCTGCGTCAGGAGCGGATAGAGGTAAACGTAGCGGGTCGCCGGCCGACGGTCTGCCAGCTCGTAGACGCGTGAGTCGTTGCCCCACACGAAGATCGCGTCACCCGGATCCGTCCGCTCTCGAACAGCGGCCGCAATTGCCTCGGCTCGCCGGTTCGAGGCGCGAACGGGTTCCTGCTCATCCCGAGCGCCAACGGCACCGACCGCGAGCGAAAGCAGCAAAGCGGCCCCGAATGGAATCCCCAGCAACGCGGTCGATCCCCGGCGCGGCAGTGTTCGCCGCGCAGCATCGATGCCCAGGCCGGCGAGGATCGACAGCGGGATCGCGAGCGGCGTCGCGTAATGCGCGTAGAAGCGGCCCTGGAGGCCGATGAGCACGATCGCCAGCAGGATCCATGCGGCGGCCGCGCCGGCAGCGCGCGAGCTCGCGAGCCGGTGACGGTGCACGAGGGCGAGCCCCACGCCCAGCAGGAGGGGAAGCAGCACGAGCACGGTCCACGGCAGGAGGCCCCAGGCCAACGCACCGCCGGCGCGCCTCGCGACGGCGACGTACGCCGATGGGTAGGCCACGAGCGCGTCGGCAGCCTCAGCGAGCCCACCGTTCAGCCACACGCCGGCTGTGACGGCGCCGGCGACCACCAGCACTCCGCCGGTGACCCGCGCCGCCCGGCCGAGGGTCAATCCGGCGTCCCGCGCAAGCCCCACCGCGGCGATCGCCGCGAGCACCGGAAGCGACTGGAACGAGATGGCGATCGCAGTGCCTGCCGCGACCCCGGAGGCGATCCAGTGGCCCCGGCACGCGAGCGACACGGCGACGGCGAGGGGCAGAACCGCGAACGATTCGCTCATGCCGCCCCCCAGGCTGACCAGGTACGAGCTGGAACCGACGCCGGCGAGCGCCGCGGCAATCCCGGCAGCGCCGGGACTCGCTCCCTCCTGCATGAGGAGCGAGCGAACAGCGAGAGCCGCGCCGACGATGCAGGCCAGTGTCACCGACCAGACGGTCGCCCACGCCACCCGCGGCGTGTCGGTCAGCAGATGCGCGACCGTGTACGGGATGAACACGCCCGGAGGCTTATGCTCCCACACCTCCGCGTACAGGGCATCCCCGGCCGCCAGCCGCCAGCCGACGGTCGAGAAGATCGTGGCATCCAGCGACGGACCGATGAAGAGCCCGGGAAGCAACAGCAGCGCGACGATCGCAACGAGAAGACCCGGCAGGGCCACCGAGGTCAGGGCTCGAGCACGGCGACCACGGAGCCCCGGCGTGTCATGACCCTGCTCGGCAACGGGCACTCTCGTCACGGTCGCGACACTACCACTGGCCCATGGCCGGAAAGGGCGTCCGGCGAAGTCGCCGAGCGCGTCCGATGAGGACGAACTGACCCTGACCATCGGGCTACTGCCGTCAACTTCGCGACGTGTACCTTAGCGATCGGTGGCGCGTCCATGCACCACCCTCAGCCACGTGACGAAGAGTGATAAGAAAGTCGCTGCTCCCCCGCGTCCCAGTCCGCGAGCGCCTCCGACTTGTGCTCCTGGCCTTCCTGGTGCTGTTCGTCGAGCTGGCGCTGATCCGGTGGACCGGGTCGAACGTGGTGTACCTGTCGTT
>JACCWY010000503.1 GCA_013697395.1 Chloroflexota bacterium
CAGCTCAGCCAGTACGAGGCGGTGGCGCTGTTCGTCGAGCGCGCCCGCTCCGTGAAGCCGGATTTCGAGGTGACCAACCAGAATGCGCCGGCCGTGGCCGAGATCTGCGTTCGCCTGGACGGCCTCCCACTTGCCCTCGAGCTCGCGGCGGCACGCATCCGGGTCCTCACCCCGCAGGCCATGCTCGGCCGCCTCGAGCATCGCCTTGGCCTTCTGGCCGGCGGCTCGCGTGATCTGCCGGAGCGTCAGCAGACCCTGCGCGGCGCGATCGCCTGGAGCCACGACATGCTGGAAGAGGAAGATCGGTCGCTGTTCGCGTGCCTGGCGGTCTTCGTCGGGGGAGCCGGGCTCGACGCGATCGAGCGCGTCTGCGGCGGTGAGGTGACCGGTGAGCCCCTCGATGCATTGGCGTCGCTGGTCGAAAAGAGCCTGGTCCGCCAGACGGAGGGCATCGACGGCGAGCCGCGCTTCCGGATGCTCGAGACGATCAGGGAGTTCGCCGTCGAGCGCGCCGGCGCATCCGGTCGATGGGACGCGCTCCGCGCCGAGCATGCCCGCCTCTTCCTCGCCCTGGCCGAGGAGTCCGCCTCACACGTGATGGGGTCGGCCAAGCGGACCTGGCTCGACCGCCTCGAGGAGGATCACGACAACCTGCGCGCGGCGATCGCCTGGTCGGTCGAGACCGGGACGGCGGAGACGGCGCTGCGACTCGGCTCGGCGCTGTGGCGCTTCTGGCAGATGCGCGGCTACCTGGCCGAGGGGTTCGAGCGCCTCGAGCAGATCCTGGCGTTGCCACGAGCCGATGAGCACGCCGCCGCCCGTGCCGACGCGCTCGACGCCGCCGCCGGCCTCGCCTACTGGCAGGCCGATACGGAGCGAGCGCGGACCCGGTACGAGCAGGAGATCGAGGCTCGTCGCGCGCTCGGCGACCGTCGCGGCCTCGCGGAGGCCCTCTACGGGATCTCGTTCACCTGGTCGGTCATCGGCCTCCAGGACGAGGGGAACATCGAGCAGGCAATGGCGTACGTCAGCGAGGCGATGGCCATCTTCGAGGAGGCTGGCGACGTATCCGGCGTGGGACGATGCGAGTGGGCACGCGCGAACATCGCGTACGGGGCCGGGCGCACCGAGGACGCACGGCGCCACGCCACCGAGGCGATGGCCGTCTTCGAGGCCCTCGACGATCGCTTCATGGTCGGCTGGGCGAGGTACACCTTGGCCCTCGCCGAGTTGAGCGACTTCCATGCCGGCGGGGACCGTGCGACGCTGCCCGAGGCTCGCCGATGGCTTCGCCAGGCGCTCGACATCTTCACGGATGCACAGGACGTCAGCGGCTACACCCTGGTCCTCGAGGGACTGGCGCTCGTGGCGTACCACGAGGGCGATCGTGCTCGCGCCGCGCGGCTGTCGGGGGCGGTGGCCACCCTCGAGCGCACGAGCGGGACCGGTTTGAACCTCTTCAACCGCGAGGTTCTGGGCTTCGACCCCAACGAGCTCAAGGCCGATCCGTCCCTCGCCGCTGATTGGGCCGCCGGCGAGGAGATGACCGCCCACGAGGCCGCGGCCTACGCGCTGGCGGGCGAGCCGCCGCCCTGATCCCGTCGACCTGGGTCAGGCCGGGGCGGCCAGATCCCGGCGCGGGAAGATGACGATGGCGTAGATGATCGGCACCAGCGCCGCCACGAGCACGATGACGAGGTCGCCGGCCTGAAGGTCGCCGGTCAGGATGCCGCCTGGGTTGAAGTGGTGGAAGAGCGAGTAGTCCTGGGTCCAGGCCGCATCGGTCCACAGCGAGCCCAGGATCTCCAGGAAGTAGTTGGCCAGCAGGTATGCCAGTGACAGGCCGATGGCCGGGCCGGGCCGGTCGAAGCTGACCGATGCCGCCAGGCCGAAGGTGGTGAAGGCCGCCCACAGCCCGAACCCGTTGAGGACGACGAGCGGCATCTGGCCCAGGTCGACCTCGTCGGTGCTGCCCTGGAGCGCTGACCCCCCGATCATGCCACCCAGGATCGCGACCAGCACGACCAGCACGGTGATCAGGAGTGCGGCGAGGATGCTGGCGTACAGGGTCAGGCGCGAGATCGGCCGCGCGAGAAGCACCTCCAGGGTTCCGCTTGCTCGCTCGCCGGCCACTGCCGTGGCGGAGGCACCGACGGCGAAGATCCCGATCATGGCGATGGCCAGCGGATGCTGGAGCCCCAGGGTGATGGCTCCCGGCAAGGTGAAGAGCGACCCGGACCCGAAATTCATCAGCTCGGCGGGGAATGCGCCCGAGTCGACCAGGTCTCGCACGACGTCGCTGAACGCGCCGTAGATGATCGGGATGAGCAGGCCCCACCCGATCCCCGCCAGGACGACCGCGATCAGGCGGACCCGCTGCCAGCGCAGGGTCTGGGCCAGGAGCCGTCCGCTCACTCCGGCTGCTCCTCGGCGCCCGGCGCGTAGTACTCGAGGAACGCCTCCTCCAGGCTTGCCGGTTCGATGGTGAGATCCTCCAGGCTCGGCGACGCGATGGCACGCACGAACCCGGCGACCTCACCCGAGAGCATCCCGATGACGCGATTGCCGTCGACCTGCACGTCCTCGAGGCCCGGCAGCGCGGACATGTCGGGCGTGCCCCGCCAGCGAAGCATCACCCGTCGACGGCGGCGCGCGAGCAGGTCGGCGACGTCATGGATCGCCATCAGGCGGCCGGCGCGGATGATCGCCACCCTGTCGCACAGTCGCTCCACCTCCGAGAGGACGTGCGACGAGAAGAAGACCGTGCGGCCCTCGCTCCGCAGGTCGTCGAGGATGCGGTAGAACGCGTGCTGCATCAGCGGGTCGAGCCCCTCGGTCGGCTCGTCCAGGATCGCGAGCTCGGGGTCGTGCTGAAGTGCCTGGACGACGCCGATCTTCTGCCGCATCCCCCGCGAGTAGTCGCGCACGCGGCGGCGCAGGACCGATCCCGACAGCTCGAGCCGATCGCACAGCTCCGCGCGTCGACGCGGCTCGCGGCCCTGGAGGTCGACGAGGTAGTCCAGCACCTGCTCTCCGGTGAGCGAGTCGTACAGGGCGATACCGCCCGGCAGGTAGCCGGTCAGACGCCGGATCTCCACCGAGTCGAGCGCGACGTCCATGCCCAGCACGCTCGCCGCGCCGCTCGTCGCGTGGAGGAAGCCGAGGAGGGTGCGGATCATGGTCGACTTGCCCGCGCCGTTCGGTCCCAGGAAGCCATAGATCTCGCCTTCGGTGACGTCCAGCGTCAGGTCGGTGAGCGCCGTGACAGACCCGTAATGCTTCGTCAGCGCTCGGGTGCTGATGACCGCGTTCGACGGGGTGCCCTCCATCGGTGTGATCGTAGCGCCGACTCCATCGACAGGCACGGATTCCACCGCCGTCCTGGACCGGCTTTCCGGTTGGGAGTGGGTAGTCGGGGCTACCATCGGCGCATGCGTGTCGTCGTCATCGGTGCGGGGGTCTTCGGGTCGTGGACCGCGCGCTGGCTCCAGCGACGGGGCGCCTCGGTGACGCTGGTCGACCAGTACGGGCCGGGCAACCCGCTCGCCAGCTCGGGCGACGAATCCCGTGTGACGCGGTCGGGGCATGGCCCGGATGACCACTATCCGGTGTGGCAACGGCGTTCCCTTACCCAGTGGCTCGAGCTCGATCGGTCGCTGTTCGTCCGCACCGGGGTGCTCTGGTTCGCGCAGGCCGACGACGGCTTCGAGGCCGCCCTCGGCCGCCACGCTCGGGCGGCTTGGCATCCCCGTCGAGCGCCTTGAGCGCGACGTGCTTGCCGACCGGTATCCGCAGATTCGCACCGACGACCTCGCCTGGGCCCTGTTCGAGCCGGAGGCGGGGGTGCTGCTCGCCCGTCGCGCCGTCGCCGCCACTGCGCGCGTCTTCGTCGAGGAGGGCGGGGAGGTCCGCATCGGTCTGGCGCGGGTCGCGGGCGACCGGGTGCTGGTGGACGGGTCGGTCCTCGACGCCGATGCGTTCGTCTTCGCGGCCGGGCCCTGGCTGCCGACGCTGCTCGGCCCGCTGCCCGGCCTGGAGCTGAGCGTCCCGCAGCAGGAGATCATCTACTTCGCCACGCCACCGGGCGACGATCGCTTCGACGCGGCCAACCAGTCCGACCTGGATCGACTACGACGGCTCCTTCTACGGCCTGCCGTCGGTCGAGCGGCGCGGCTTCAAGGTCGCGCCGGACTGGCCCGGACCGATCGTCGACCCGGATCGCCAGGAGCGGCGGCTGTCGGACGACAGGGTGAACGCCGCGCGCGACTATCTCGCTCTGCGCTTCCCGGCCATGGCCGGCCAGCCGGTCGCGGAGGGCAGGGTCTGCCAGTACGAGCTCACGCCGGACACGCATTTCATCGTCGACCGGCACCCGGCGATCGTCGGCGGCTGGGTCGTGGGCGGCGGCTCCGGCCATGGCTTCAAGCACGGGCCGGCGCTGGGGGAGAACCTCTCGGCCCTCGTGGTCGGTGATGCGACGGCCGCCGCGGCCCTGGCGCCACCGGACAATCGGTTCGCGCTGCGGCCGCGAGAGGCGGGTATCGGCCTGCGGACGTCGGGAGTGGCACCTGCCGGCTAGGCCGCCTCGATGTCCGCGTCCCCGGATGCCAAGCCGGTTGGCCCTGTGACGAACGAGTCCTCCTTCATCGGTCGTTCGGCCAAGCGGAGTGGCCAGGTGACGGGCGAACTCGTGGAATCGAGCCAATTCGGGCACTTTCTGCTGCTCCGTCGGTCGCAAGGCCAATCTGGTTGGCATCGATCCGGACGCGGGTCACTCCGTCTCGACCTCGGCCAGTGCGCCCGCGAAGCGCTCGTACGTCTCGTCGCTGAACAGGACGAAGCGCACGACATCGACCGTCGTCGTCCCCCGCAGGTGCTCCGCGACGGTATTGATCGCCACGCGCGCGCCGGCATGCGGCGGATACCCGTAGATTCCCATGCTGATGGCCGGGAAGGCGACGCTGCGGGCACCCAGCTCATCGGCCAGGAGGAGACAGGACCGATACGCGCCGGCGAGGAGCTCCGGCTCACCGTGTGTGCCACCGCGCCAGACAGGACCGACGGCGTGGAGGATCCAGCGGGCGGGCAGGTCGTAGGCGTCGGTGGCGACCGCCGTGCCGGTCGGTGTGCCCTCGGGGTAGCGACGCTGCAGCTCATCGAGGAGAAGCGGGCCGGCGGCCCGGTGGATCGCGCCGTCGACACCGCCGCCGCCGCGCAGCGCCTCGTTCGCGGCGTTTGCGACCGCATCGACGCGCTCAGCCGTGATGTCGCCGCGCGTCAGTTCGAGTCGCCTGCCCTCGACCAGAATCTCATCCGTCACGGCGGCACAATGGCATCTAGGCGGATGCGGTGCATTCCGCCGGTCGCGGCGGGCGGAAGTATTCGACGTTCACGAGGCGGTCCCCTGCGAAGGTGAGCGCCCAGGTGCTGCCCTTGCCGGCGACGAACGGCTCAGGCCGATCGAGGTCATCCGCCGCGATCAGCCGTCCGACGAGGTCCGGGATCACGTCTCCCTGCGAGCAGGCGACGGCGTCGCGGTCCGGGTCGGTGGAGCGGAGCACGGCCGCCGCTTCCTCCTCGCGTCCCGGATAACGGGCCTCCGACAGCAGGGGCTCCTCCTGCACCGGGAGCCCGAGCGCGTCGGCGGACGGGGCCACGGTATCGACGCAGCGCGCGACGTCGGCGGACATGATCGAGCCCACGTCGAACCGCGCCAGCAGGCGAATGAGCTCGTCGGCCTGTGCCTGACCGCAGTCGTCGAGCGGTCGGTCGCGGTCGTCGCCGTCCCAGTTCGCTCGGTTGCCCGCGCTGGCATGGCGCACGAGGAGCACGGTCCGCGTCGGCGCCGGACCCTGCGCGAACCGACGGAGCAGCTCGCGATCGGTGTCGCGCGTCAACAGCTGCTCGGCTTCCGAGAGTGGCGCCCAGCGCAGGTCGTCGACCT
Organism: Chloroflexota bacterium; assembly: GCA_013697395.1. GTDB lineage: Bacteria > Chloroflexota > Limnocylindria > QHBO01 > QHBO01 > JACDBZ01. Next base: position 5,945 of record JACCWY010000503.1, read on the forward strand.
CGCGGGTCGGCGTGAACGCCCCGGTGGTCGCCTGCATCGCCCACCAGCGCACGACCTTCGGACGCGCCACCTTGCCCACGACCTTCTCGTAGCGGGTCTCGCCCAGCGGACGCCCGATGCGGACGTGATGGCCCGTCTCCTCCAGCACCTCGCGCACGGCGCCCTCGACCTCCGGCTCGCCCGGTCCGAGCTTTCCCTTCGGCAGGCTCCAGTCGTCGTATCGGGGCCGATGCACGAGCGCCACCTCGACGCCGCCGCCGTTCGTCGCGGACTCCGAGCGGCGCCACACGACGCCGCCGGCCGCGCGGATGGTCGACACGCTCATGCCTCGACCCAGCGCCGATACTTCGGGCGCCGCAGCTCGCGCCACGCGTCCGGA
>JACCWY010000504.1 GCA_013697395.1 Chloroflexota bacterium
GCCTGGCGCGCGGCGCGCGGCGAGGCGCATGAGAGAGTTGCTCGACCTTGTGCACGCGTGGCGGGCACAAGGGCGCGGTTTCGGGCGTGCGGTCACCATCCGCACCTTCAACTCCTCGCCGCGCGACGTCGGGGCAGTGCTCCTCGCCTCCGACGACGGGCAGATTGCCGGCTCGGTGAGCGGCGGCTGCGTCGAGGGCGCCGCCGCGGACGAGGTGGGCCACGCGCGTCGTGACGGCCGCGTCCGCGTCATCCGCTACGGGATCAGCGACGAGGCGGCGTGGGACGTGGGGCTCGCCTGCGGCGGCACGATCGACGTCCTGGTCGAGCCGGAAGTGCGCGCCGAGACGATCGCTGCCGCGGAGGCCGCTGACGGGACGCAGGTCCTCGTCACCCCGCTCCCCGCCGATGCCCCTGGCCCCGAGCTCGCGCCGCATCCGACCGGCGCCGGCGAGGCGCCTAGCGCGACGGTCGTCGTGACCGAAGACGCCCTGTCCACTGCCGACCTGCCACCGGACGTGGCCGCGGCTGCGTACCAAGGGCTCGCCGACGGCGCGTCGCGGACCGTCGCCGCGGGAGGGCGGCAGTGGTTCGTCGAGGCGTTCGCCTCGCCCCCACGCCTGGTGGTCGTCGGGGCCGTTCACGTGGCCATCCCGCTCGTGCGCTATGCGCGGACGCTCGGCTACCGGACGGTGGTCATCGACCGTCGCTCGACCTTCGCCGCCGGGGATCGCTTTCTGAAGGCCGATGAGCTCCTCGTCGAGTGGCCGGAAGGCGGGTTCGACCGCATTGGGCTGAGCGCCACCGACGCGGTCGCCATCCTGAGCCACGACCCGAAGCTCGACGAGCCGGCGATCGTCGAGGCGCTCCGCCGCGGCTGCCGATACGTGGGCGCCATCGGGTCACGCCGCACGCAGGCGGAGCGGCGGACGCGGCTGCTGGCGGCCGGGGTGAGCGACGACAAGCTGGCGCGGCTGCACGGGCCGATCGGGCTCGACCTGGGCGGCCGGACGCCAGCCGAGGTGGCGTTGGCAATCATGGCCGAGGTGGTCGCCGAGCGTTACGGGGGCTCGGGTACTCCAAAGGCCCCCGGCTGAGGAGGCGAGGTCATGCAGTTCTCCGGGACGGTCACCATCGACGCGCCTCGCGATCGGGTCTGGGCCTTCGTCGATGATCCGCACCAGGTCGGCTCGTGCGCGCCCGGCGTCGAGTCGGTCGACGTGCATGATGACGGGACGATCACCACGCACGCCAAGGTGTCGGTGGGGCCGATCGGCTTCCGGTTCGACGCCGCCGGCGAGTACACGGAGCGCGTGGAGGGTGAGCGAGCCGCCGTCCGCGGCCGAGCCAAGGCGCCGGGCACCGCCGTCGACGGGACGGCACACATGAGCCTGCGCGATGCCGATGACGGCGGCACGGTCATGGACTGGTCGGCGGACGTCCAGTTCTCGGGGACGATCGCCAACATCGGCGCGCGCCTCATCCAGGGGACTGCAAACCGGATCATCGGCCAGGCCTTCGCCTGCGTGAAGTCCAAGCTCGAAGGGGATGGCACGCCATGACGGTCGAGACCGATGCGAGCGCGGCCCTCCTCGCCGACCTTGGCGAGCGCCTGCCCGGGCTGCGGCTCCTGACCGATCCGGGCGACCGCCAGTCGTATCGGTCCGACGAGACGGCCCACTGGAAGGCCGGCCTGCCGCTGGCTGTGGCGCTCCCGACGTCGACCGACGAGGTCGCCGAGATCATGCGTGCCGCCACCCGCCATCGGGTGCCGGTCGTGCCGCGTGGGGCGGGCAGCGGCCTGTCGGGTGGATCGGCGGGCGTCGAGGGCGCGCTAACCGTGGCCTTCACGCGGATGAATCGCATCGTGGAGATCGACCGCGCCAACCTGGTCGTCGTCACCCAGCCCGGCGTCATCAACGCCGAGCTGAAGGCGGCGGTCGCCAGGGAGGGGCTCTTCTACGCGCCCGACCCGGCCAGCTACGAATTCTGCTCGATCGGCGGCAACATCGGCACCAATGCCGGCGGGCTGTGCTGCGTGAAATACGGCGTGACGCGCGACGCGGTCCTGGCGCTCGAGGTCGTCCTCGCCGATGGGCGCGTGATCCGCACCGGCGGGCGCAGTGTGAAGGACGTCGCCGGCTATTCGCTCACCCACCTCTTCGTCGGCTCCCAGGGAACGCTGTGCCTGGTGACCGAGGCGACGTTGCGCCTCCGCCCGGCACCCCCGGCGAAGGTCACGATGCTCGCCTTCTTCGCAACCCTCGAGGCGGCCGGTAAGGCGGTCGCTGCGATCACGGCCGCCGGGCTGACTCCATGCACGCTCGAACTCATGGATCGCGTGACGATCGCTGCCGTCGACGACTGGCACAACCTCGGTCTCGATCGGGAGGCGGCCGGCCTGCTGCTCGTGGAGTCGGACCTTCCGGCTGGCGCAGCCGAGACCGAGCTCGCCGCTGCGATCACGGCCTGCGAGGGCGCCGGGGCGACGCAGGTGGTGCGCGCAGAATCGGCATCGGAGGCCGATTGGCTGCGCCAGGTACGCCGCATGGCGTTCCGCGCAATGGAGCGGCTCGGCACGGCCCGCATGGAGGATGTGGGCGTGCCACGCTCGCGGGTCCCCGAGCTGCTGACCGAGATCGAGCGCGTGGCCGCCGCGCACGACGTCCGATGCGGGACGTTCGGCCATGCCGGCGACGGCAACCTGCATCCGACCTTCGTCTCGACGCGCGGCGACCAGGCTGAGGAGGCGCGTGTCGAGGCCGCCTGCCAGGAGCTGTACCGCGCGGCGCTCAGCCTGGGCGGCACGGTGACCGGGGAGCACGGGATCGGCGCCGCCCGCCGAGGGCTCCTGGAGCTGCAGCGCGGCGAGGCGGCGGTTTCCGTCATGCGCGCCATCAAGTCGGCGCTCGATCCCCTGGGGATCCTCAACCCGGGCAAGGTCCTCTGACTGCGGGCCGGGGCGCTACGGCGCGGTCACCCCGGCGGCGCCGCCGACGCTGTACGCATGAGCGCCGGCACCGGCCAGTCTGCCGCGATCAGCGATCAGATACTCCTCACGGATTGGACGACCGTCGAACCAGCACTCCAGGATCTCGCGCGCGCCGGCCGCGTAGCGGGCCTGCGCGGACAGGGATGACCCAGACACATGTGGCGTCATCCCGTGATTGGGCATCGACCGCCAGGGATGATCCTGGGGAGGTGGTTGCGGGTACCAGACATCGCCCGCATAGCCGGCAAGCTGGCCGCTTTCCAGGGCCCGCGCGATGGCATCGCGGTCGCAGATCTTGCCGCGGGCGGTGTTCACGATGTAGGCGCCGCGCTTCATCTTGCCGATGAGTGCGTCGTCGAAAAGGTGTTCGGTTTCGGGATGGAGGGGTGCGTTGATGGTGACCACGTCGCAGACCGATACCATCGACTCGGCGTCCGGGTGGTAGGTCACGCCGAGCTCCCGTTCGACCTCCTCCGGCAGTCGGTGGCGATCAGTGTAGTGGAGTCCCACCTCGAACGGCTTCAGTCGTCGCAGGACAGCGGAACCGATC
>JACCWY010000518.1 GCA_013697395.1 Chloroflexota bacterium
TGCCGAGCAGGGAGCCGAGCAGGGCGAGCGCGCCCGCGGTGGCGGCCGTGAGCGTGCGGCGCATCGTGCTTGTGGCGCCGGTCGCGGCGAGCGTGCGAAGGTCGCTGGCAGTTTCGGCGCGGATCAGTCCAACGGTCATGGCGAGGATGCCAAGCGCGAGGAGCATGCCGATGGCTGTCGCCCGGGTGCGCAGGGCCAGCAGGCCCTCCTGCTGGTCTCTGGTCTCGATGGTCAGGGTGGCGGCCGCTGCCCGCTCGCGGGCTGCTGCGATTTCCTCACTGGTGAGGGGGCTCCTTGTCTCCACGAGCCACCGTCCGGCTGGCGCCGGTTCCCAGCCTCGTTGGCGGAGCGCCTCGGGGGTGATGAACGAGCCCGGAACCGACGAGTAGCCGGGGGTGATCGTCACGACGTTGCTGACGGACTCAGATGGCCCGGCGGCGCCGGTCAGCGACAGCTCGCCGGTCTCCACGGTGAGCACTTCTGTGTCCGGGTCGACCGCGCCGAGATCCAGCCCGTAGGGCTCGAGAATCTCAGGGTTGGCGATATACAGAAGACTGAGGTCTTGACGGCGCCCGTCTTCGGTCGGCACGGTCAGCGTGATCGCCGCTCTCCCGTCGAAGCGTGGGTCTGGTTCGACGGCGGGGTCGAACGCGACGTCGAAGGGGATCACGGCCGGATCGACGAGCGGCTCGACGATCCGCTCGACTTGACCTCGAAGGCCCCTGAGCTCGGCCGGCTCGGGGATGAACGGCCCATCCACGTTGCCAGCGCGGATCAGGAGCTGGCGGTCCGAGAGGTTGCCCTCAGCGGCGGTGTGCTCGGCGGCGGTCGCGACGATGACAATCGCCACGGGGATCGCCAGCGCGAGGCTGATCGCAGCCAGGGCTGCTCCCGACCGCGCTTGGTAGCGCGCCAGGTCGCGGAGGGCCAACCGCACCGTGATCGGCGACCGAGCCGCGATCCGGGCCAGTGCCCGGATCGCCAACGGGCCGATGAACAGGACCCCGAGGACGGTGGCCAGCGTGCCCGTGCCGATGAGCAGCGCGCTCGTCCAGTAAACCCGCTCGTTGTCCGCGACGTCGCCGGCGACGGCGAGACAGACAATGCCGATCGCGAGGAGAATCCCGGCCGGCGCGGCTGAGCGATGCGCCGGCTTCGGCGCGTCCGGTCGGCCTGACAGGGCCTGCACGGTCGGGATGCGCGCCACCGCCCGGGCCGGCCACCAGGCAGCGGCGGTTGCGGCTACCACCGCGAGCAGCATGCTCGTCGCGATCAGCCACCACGGCACGTCGAGCCGGTCGATCCGATGGCCGACAGCCGTCTCCAGCTGCGGCACCGCAGCGATCCACCCGAGCAGGGCGATCGTGGCTCCGAGCACAGCCGCAACGGCGCCGATCAGGGCGCCGTTGGCCACCGTGACGAGGCGAAGGTTCCTCTCGGTCGCCCCGATCGCGGCCAGCATGCCAAGCTGGCGGAGGCGGCGCTGAGCCACAACGACGAAACTGGCTACGGCGATGAGGGCGACGAGGAGCATGGCTACCGCACTGGCAGCGAGGACGCCTGCCGCGGCGATCACACCCTCGTTCTCCAGCCGCGGCGATCTCCTGCTCAGACTCGGCGTTCGGAACGCGAAGACGCGGTCGTCATTCGAATCGACCAGGATCGTCACCGACTCGGGCCGGCCAGCGGCTGTTGGGGCGACGAGCGCGAACTCGGCGTTCAGGTCGCTGGGGTTCTCGACCAGACCGACGACGATCTGCTCGGCGCCGTCGAGGGCGAACGGGTGGCCGATCGCCAGCCCGAGCTTCTCCACCACTCCGTCGGTTACGGCAACCTCGCCGGCTGCCGTCGGGTAGCGGCCCTCCCGTCGGTCCAACATCGGCGCGCTGTAGGCGCCCTGCGGGTCCTGGGCCCGGACATCCAGCGGCTCGAAGAGCCCTGGTACCGGCACCTGCCGGAGCCCGATCACGTCGATCGTGCCAAACCACTCCTCGGCCGCCGCAAGATCGGCCTCCAGCACTTCGGGATCGGACCCGTCGAACCTGAGCAAGTGGTTGGCCGTGCCGAATTCGGCGTTGCCCGGCACCGGAGCCACGTTGTAGGCGGCCGACGCCCCGAAAATCGCTGCGGCGACCCCAACGCCGAGCAACGCCAGGACGAGGGCCTGTTGGCGCCACTCGCGGCGAAACAGGCGCACCGCCCAGCGCACCACCGCTCGGCGAGCGGCAACGCCTCCGTCCCCACCGGCCCGGCTGGCCGACCGCCCGATGCGCAACGGCCTCGTCAAGGCTCGATGTTCCCGCACGAGGTGGGCGTTGCCGAGGCCCGGTCCGAACTGTGCAGGTCGATCGCGTATGTCCCGCGCGTGAG
>JACCWY010000525.1 GCA_013697395.1 Chloroflexota bacterium
CGACCCACCTGGATGCCTTCTACGCCGGCATCTGGACGCACACCGGCGCTCCCGGGCGCATCATGGATCTCGGCTGCGGCCTCGGGCCGCTCACCCTGCCGTGGATGGCTCTCAACGCCGACGCCACCTACCTGGCGTTCGACGTCGACCGCCGGCCGCTCGCGACGGTGACGCAGTTCCTGGAGCTGATCGGGCAGCCGCACCGCGTCGAGCTGCGGGACCTCGTTGCCGATCCACCCGACGATGGAGCGGATGTGGCGCTGCTCCTCAAGCTCGTCACCACGCTCGATCGCCAGGATCCGGAGGCCGCCACGCGGCTCCTGCGCGGGCTGCGTGTCCGGCACGCCGTCGTCAGCTTCCCGGCCCGTTCGCTCGGGGGTCGCGGCAAGGGCATGGAGCGCGCGTATCGCCATCGGCTCGAGCGCCTGGTGGCGGACGCGGGCCGCGTCCGCGCCATTGCCGAGGCATCGGTTCCCAACGAGCTCGTCTTCGTGATGGCGCTGGACCCGATCGGTGGCTGAGCCGCTCGTCACGCGCCGCGGCACGCTGGCGGTGCCGACCTTCCTGCCGGACGCCACGCGGGCCGGGGTCCGCGGCGTGAGCAGCGACGACCTGCGCCGGGTGGGCATCGACGGCGTCGTGGTCAACGCGTTCCACCTGCTCCGGCGCCCGGGTGCGCGGGTGGTCCAGGCGGCGGGCGGCATCCATCGGTTCATGGACTGGTCAGGTCCCGTCCTGAGCGACTCCGGCGGGTTCCAGATCTGGAGCCTCATCCGGCAGGACCCGAATCGCGGCGTGATCCGCGACAACGAGGTCATCTTCCGGGAGCCCTCGACCGGCGAGAAGTGGAACCTCACGCCGGAGCGAGTGGTGGGAGTGCAGCTGCAGCTCGGCTCCGACATCGTGGTCTGCCTCGACGACTGCACCGACGCGGAAGCGCCCGAGGCCGAGCAGGAGCGAAGCGTCGAGCGGACGGTGAAATGGGCCAGGCGCTGCCGGGAGGAGCTCGACCGCCTCGTCGCCGAGCGGCGTGACGCCGACCCCCCGCGCATCTTCGCGGTGGTCCAGGGCGGCGCGATCGAAAGCCTCCGGCGCCAATGCGCCGCCGCGCTGGCCGAGATCGGCTTCGACGGCTACGGCTTCGGCGGATGGCCGCTCGACCCCGTCGGCGGCCTGCTGGCCGACCCGATGCGATGGGTGGCCGAGTCGCTGCCCGCGGGGGCGCCGAAGCACGCCCTGGGGGTCGGCCGTCCGGACCACGTCGTCGGTGCGTTCGAGCTGGGATACACGATCTTCGACTGCGCGCTGCCAACGCGCGACGCGCGCCACGGCCGCCTGTATGCGTTCCGCGCCGGCTGGGCCGGGCGGCGGCCATCGCCGGGCGACGCCTTCTACCGAGCGGTACGCATCCACGATCCGGAATACCGGGTCGACCACGCGCCGATCGAGGACGGCTGCGACTGCACGCTCTGCACGCGCCACTCCGCCGCCTACCTGCACCTCCTGTTCAAGGTGGGTGACCGGTCCGCGGAGCGGCTGGCCACCATCCACAACCTGCGCTTCTACGTGCGGCTGTTCGCGCTCCTGCGCGGCTAGGCGTGCGCCGCGGCCTGGGCCGCGTCCTCTCGGCCGAGCGTGTCCGGGTTCGTGCCGCGCGCGCGGGCCAGTCGCTCGGCCAGCAGCTGCAGTGCGACGGCCGCCCCGAGCAGCGATCCGGTCACGCCCCCGACTCGCTCGGTGCGCGGCGTGACGATCCGACCGGCCGGTGTGTCGTCTGCCGCGACCTCGCCGGCAAGCGGTTCGGCCAGGATGGCGGCGGCGGGCACGCCGAGCGCTTTCGCCGCCCTGAGGACGCGTGCGGCCCGCTGGTGGAGGTGCGCCGCTCCGGGACCGGCGTCGGCGTGCGTCAGGACAAGGACGAGCCCCGTCCAGCGCGTCGCGGCAGCGAGGTGGCCATGAAGCACGGCCTCGAGCTCGAGCCCCGCCGTGGGTAGTCGCGCGCCCTCGGCGATCTTCAGAGCCAGCTCACGCGCGGAGACATGGTCAGGCCCCGAACCGGCCACGATCAGCCGATCCACGCCTGCCAGCGCCGACGCGACGGCCGCCGCGGCATGCGGATCGTCGGTGACGTCGAGCACGGCGCGGATCGCGAGCGCGTCGGCGCGTCGTCCGGCAAGCCGCGCGGCAAGGACGACGCCCACCAGCAGCGGCGAGAGGTATCCGACCGTGTGGGCCCAGCTCTGGTCCTGCTCCCCGGTCGTGACCACCAGGTCGGCCAGCCCGGCGCCCGGCGAGCCACTGCCCACGGTGATGAGCGCCGTCCGCGCGCCTGCGGCTCGCGCCTCGCGGAGAGCCTCGTTCGTCACATGCGTGCCACCCTCGTGCGAAACGGCGACAAGGATGCCGTCGGCGACGGGCCGGCCAAGCATCTCGAGCGGCGGGATGGACCGGATCTCGCGACCGATGGGCAGATCGAGCGCCTCGCTGAGCAGGAGCGCCAGGCCCATGGCCGCGTGCTCCGAGGTGCCGCACCCGGTCGTGAGCACCGGCCGACCCGCCGTCACCGCCTCGCGCACCGCGCCGGCAAGCTCGTCCAGCACTGGGTCAACGGTCAGCCGATGCACCAGGCGCTCGGCGAGCCCGGGCTCGGCGGCGATCATCTCGCTCATCAGATAGGGCGGCCGGCCGCGGAATGACGGCATCATCGATGGCGTCCATGGCTCGGGAGGACCCGGGAGCGGCTGGTTCAGCTCTCGTCGCACTGACGCATCCTAAGGCAACCCACGCGCGACGCCGCCGGGCGAAGCCCCCGGCAGCGTCGATCGGCCGGCTCGGTCAGGGAAGCGTGACGAACTCGTCGAGGAAGTCGCGCGCGACAGCGGTGTCGACGCGATACGTCTTGTCGGTGGCGCGGCACCATCGGTCTCCGGTGACCGTGATCGAGACAACCGTCGCACCCAGGAAATGAGGACCGCCCGAGTCCCCGTAGCATGTCCCGCCGTTGCCGGTGGAGGGGTTCATCGAGAGGTTCAGCCACGCCTTCGTCATCGAGTTGACCGTCTGGGACACGTAGCTGCGAAGCCCCTCGGAGTCACGCAGCGACTTCCAGCCACCACCCTTGTCGTCACGCACGGCCCCATACCCGGCCGTCACGAACGTCGCGTCCCTCAGCGCCCTGCTCGACAGCTGGCCGAGCTGGTTCAGCCAGGGCAGCGACGCGGGCGTGATGCCGCTGACCGGGGCGTCGAGCAGCACGACGGCGATGTCGAACGTGTCACTCGCGCCGCAGCACGCGAAGTCGGGGTGGGGACGCGCGGTGCCCGGAAGCATGGTCGACGACGGATCGATGGACGGGTCGAAGGTGACGAGCACCCGTTCGCCCGGTGCGACGCAGTGGGCGGCAGTGAGGAACACCGTCGGGGCGATCAGGGTTCCCGTGCAGCCGAGGAAGAACTCGCCGTCCGCCTCGAAGATGAGGCCGCCGACGTTGGAGTACCTGTTCTCCACGTCGACCGTTCCGAAGGTGATCGCCGCAACCGGCGCTGCCAGCACGGCGACCATGCTCGCCGCGATCAACAGGCTGGATAGACGGGTGCGCACAATTTCCCTCCGTTCAAGTTCGGGCTTGACGACGTCCATACATCATCCAACGCCTCCGCAAGCCCCCGGCCACCGAAAGGTCAGAACGGCTTCAGGACCATGAGCGCCACGATCAGCCGAGCGCGAAGGCGAGCGCCACGTGGATGAGCTTCGGCAGGTCGCTCCAGTCCATTGATCAGTCCCCCAGTCGCATCGGGATCCGGACGCCGCGCTCGGCGGCAATCTCGAGGGCGCGTTCATAGCCGGCATCGGCGTGGCGGATGACGCCCATGCCGGGATCTGAGGTCAGGACCCGGTCGAGGCGCGCGGCGGCCGCGGGCGTTCCATCGGCGACGACCACCATGCCGGCGTGCAGCGAGTAGCCGATGCCGACGCCACCCCCGTGGTGGAAGCTGACCCAGGTCGCGCCGGCCGCGGTGTTGACGAGCGCGTTCAGGATCGGCCAGTCCGCGATGGCGTCCGATCCGTCGCGCATGCCTTCCGTCTCCCGGTACGGAGAGGCGACCGAGCCTGCGTCGAGATGGTCGCGGCCGATGACGATCGGTGCGCTGATCTCACCCGACGCGACCAGGTCGTTGATGGCGGCCCCGGCCTTCGCTCGCTCCCCGTAGCCGAGCCAGCAAATGCGCGCGGGCAGCCCCTGGACCGGCACCTTCTCGGCGGCCAGGCGCAGCCAGCGCTGGAGCCCGGCGTCGTCGGGAAAGAGCGAGCCGAGCGCGCCGTCGATGCGCGCGATGTCCGCCGAGTCGCCGGACAGTGCCGCTACCCGGAACGGTCCGCGCCCCTCGCAGAACAGCGGACGGATGAAGGCGGGGACGAACCCGGGAATGTCGAACGCGTCCTCGACCCCGGCGTCCTTCGCGTGGGCGCGAATGTTGTTGCCGTAGTCGAAGGTCACCGCGCCGGCGCGCTTGAACGCAAGCATGGCGCGGACGTGGTCGGCCATCGAGGAGGTCGAGCGGCGGACGTACTCGTCGGGGCCATCCACCCGCAGCCGCATCGCCTGCTCGAGGCTCATCCCTCCGGGCACGTAGCCGCCATGCGGGTCATGGGCGGAGGTCTGGTCGGTCACGATCTCGGGCCGCCACGCCCGACGCACCAGCTCCGGCTCGACGTCGGCGGCGTTTCCGATCAGCGCGAGCGAGCGCGCCTCGCCGGAGGTGCGCCATGAGTCCACCAAGTCGATGGCCTCGTCCAGGTCGTCCGTCATCTTGTCGACGAACCCCGCGTCCAGGCGCCGCCGCGCTCGAGCCTCGTCCACCTCGACGACGAGGCAGGCCCCCTCGTTCATGGTGACGGCGAGTGGCTGCGCGCCGCCCATGCCGCCCAGGCCGGCGGTCAGCGTGATGGTTCCTCGCAGCGAGCCGTGGAAGTGCTGCCGGGCGAGCTCGCCGAAGGTCTCGTAGGTGCCCTGGATGATCCCCTGCGTGGCGATATAGATCCAGGAGCCGGCGGTCATCTGGCCGTACATCGTGAGGCCCGCCCGCTCCAGCTCGCGGAAAACCTCCCAGGTCGCCCAGTGCGGCACCAGGTTGGCGTTCGCGAGCAGGACCCTGGGCGCATCGGTCGTGGTGCGGAAGACGCCGACCGGCTTGCCGGATGCCACCAGCAGGGTCTCGTCGTTCTCGAGGCTGCGGAGCTCGGCGACGATGGCATCGAAGGCCTCCCAACTGCGTGCCGCCCGGCCCGTGCCGCCGTAGACGACGAGCTGGTCGGGGTTCTCGGCCACCTCGGGGTCGAGGTTGTTCATCAGCATCCGCAGCGCCGCTTCCTGCTGCCATCCGCGGCAGGAGAGCTCGGTGCCTCGCGGCGCGCGCACGGGCCGCGAACCGCTCGTTGGT
>JACCWY010000527.1 GCA_013697395.1 Chloroflexota bacterium
CCTGGCATCGGCACTGGCCGGGCTGCCGGCAGCCATCGAGGAGGTGGCGACCGAGGTCGACCAGGAGCAGGCCGCCGCGCGGGAGCTCACCGCCACCGCGGACCGATCGTATCGCGAGCGCCGCGCCGCGCTGGGCGAGGAGCTGGGCCGCGGAACGTTCCTGCGTGCCGAGGTGCTGCGCCAGTGGCAGGATTTCGTCGGCGCCGGCCAGGTGGCGCGCATCCTGGCGCAGGGCATCGGGCGCGTGACGGCCACGATCCGCAGCCTCTTCCGGCCCGGCCCGCCGGCACCGGCCGTCGAGGTGCGCGAGGCGGCCTTCGCCGATCTCGTGGCGTTGGCCGTCCAGCATGCCGACGCGGCCGCGCGTCGCACGTCCACCGCCTGGATGGACGACCCATACGGAGCGCGTGCCGTCGCCGTGGACGCGCGGCTGTGGGGGGCATCGTCCGGCCTGGCCGAGCGCCTGGTCGCCGACCTCGAGGCCTGGGCGGCGGGGGTCGGTGATCAGATCCGCGTCCTCGGCGAGCAGCGCAAGGGATGGGCGCAGGTGGCCAGCATCGGCGTCAATGCCGTCGGCACGAGTGCGATCCTGGCCGTCTTCGTCCACACCGGCGGCCTGACCGGCGCCGAGGTCGGCATCACCGCCGCCACCGCCGTCGTCAACCAGAAGCTGCTCGAGGCGATATTCGGCGAGGCGAACGTGGCCGCATTCGTCACTCGGGCGCGCGCATCGCTCGGCGCCCTGATCGACGCGGCCTTCGAGGCCGAGCGCCGTCGTTTCGACGACGCCCTCGGCGGGCTTGCCGAGGCGACCACCCTCGCCGACGAGCTCCGCACCGCGGCTCGCCGAGCGGCGGACGCGGACCTGTCGTGACGCTGGACGAGCGGCTGGATCGGCTGGCGCGTGGCGCTGGTGCGGCCCGCGAGATCGGGCTCGAGGAGGTCGCGGCCGAGGCGGACGTCGTCGTCCGTCGGGCCCGTGAGCGCGCCGGCTTTCCGGGCGCGACCTACGTGCTGGCATTAGCCGGCGGCACTGGCGTCGGCAAGTCCTCGCTCCTCAACGCCCTCGCCGGGCGGACGGTCAGCGCGGTCCGGGCCGTCCGCCCGACCACGGACGAGCCGATCGCCTGGGTCGCCGAGGACCGGCGCGACGAGCTGCGGCCGCTGATGGAGTGGCTCGAGGTGCGTCACATTGCCGGCCACGCGGACGCGTCGCTCGGCGGCGTCGCCATCCTCGACCTGCCCGACGTCGACAGCGTTCGGACCGAGCACCGCTCGCGCGTCGACGCGCTCCTTCCGCGGATCGACGCGGTGGCATGGGTCGTCGACCCGGAGAAGTACGACGACGAGCGGCTCCACGCCTACCTCCGCTCACTGGCGTCCCACGCGCCGCGCATGCGATTCGTGCTCAACAAGGCTGACCGGCTGAGCGGCGGGCAGCGCGAGGAGCTCGCGGCCGACCTGCGTCGTCGCCTGTCGGCGGCGGGGATCGAATCGCCTCGCGTCTCGGTCGTCTCGGCCGCGCGCGGCGACGGGATTGACGCGTTTCGCGCGCAGCTCGCGTCCGAGGCGGATGCCAAGGGCCTGGTCATCGACAAGCTCGCGACCGATGCGCGCCAGGCGTCTTTGGCGCTGGGCCACGCCGTCGGGGTCGACATCGGCGCCACGGTGCTGCCGCTCCTGTCGCCCGAGGCTCGGGCGTCGGCGACCCGGTCCGCGGTCGAGGGGGCGCTGGCGGTGATGGACCCACCCGGCGTCGCCCGCCAGGTCCAGGCCGCGGTGCTGGCGCGGGCCCGACACACCGGCGGCTCGCTGCTCGGACGGGTGGTCGCCCTGCTGCTGTGGATGACCGGCCAGCAACGGCGCAGCGCCGATCCGACCGGCTACCTGCGAGACTGGCGTCGCCGGGGATCCCTTGGCCGGGCCGTCAATCCGGTCCACGTGGCGCTGGTCGAGGCCTCGGGCCGACTACCGGCCGGCTCGCGAGCTCCGATCCTGCGCTCGATGGGCACGGACGAGACGGAGGCCGCGGTCACCCAGGCGCTCGACCGCGTCGCTCGCGACACCACTGCCGACCTGCGTGTGCCGGGATCGATCCTGTGGCCGGTGATCGGTGCGGTCCAGCTCGTGGTCGGCGCGGTCTTCGCGTTCGCCGTGGCCTGGTATGTCACGCTCTTCGTGTCGGGCGGCGCGGTCGCGGTGGCCACCGTCGAGCTGCCCGCACTCGGCCCTGTGCCGCTGCCGCTGGTGCTGCTGGCCGGCTCGATCGTCGTCAGTGCCATCCTTGGCCTGATCCTTTCCGCTCACGCCGGCTGGATCGGGCGGCGGCTCGGCAATCGGCTCGCCGCACGGGTCGGTGCGGAGGTGGCGGATGCGGTCGAGCGCGCGGGCATGGCCGGGCTCGACCGCGTCGAGGCGGCACGGCGGACGATCGGCGGAATGACGTAGGACGATCGAGACACCTGCTTGATCCGCCGTTCACACCGTCGGGCTATGGTGCGCTCACGCAACGCTGGAGTGCCCGACCATGTTCCGCCACGGACAGCACCGGACCACGACCATCTCCGATCGGGAGCTCGGCGTGGCCTCGCTGCTCCTCCTCGTCACCGTCGTCCTGACCGCGATCCTGGTCCCGACCTTCGCCTGAGCTGCTGCGTCTGCTATCCGGGCAGACGGTAGAAGCGGAAGAAGTCGTTCTCGATCGGCAGGACCTCGACCGCGGCGAAGCCCGCCTCGTGCGCATAGGCCCCGCAGCGTGTCCGGGCGCATGACGGTTGCGACGCTCGGTGCGGCGATCTTCGGCGGCGGCGTTCTGAGCCTGGTCGAGCGCAAGATCGCTCGCTGACGGTCAGCCGACGTCGCCAGCCGGCGGGTGCCGGAAGCGCAGCGCGATCGCGATCGTCGCCGCGCCGACGAGGAACGCGACGCTGTTCGGCACGACGATCGCGAGATTGCCGAGCGACACGCCGTACACGATCCACAGCGTGAACCCGATCTCGAGCACGGCCAGATAGGCGATCGAGATGTCGGCCGAGGAGCGGCGTTCCAGGATGCGGCGCAGCTGGAGCACGGGCGAGAGGGCCATCATCACGCCCCACGAGGCGGCGAGGAGTGCGAGCGCATCGGCCAAGGGAATCCTCCGGGAGTGGCTGCGCTCTGACGTTCGGGCCGCGTTCGCTGGCGTCACATCCACCGAGGAGCGCGCACGCGGCCCTGCCATCGTAGCTGTCGGCGAAGCGAGCTACCATCGGGCCCGGTGCCGTCGCGCCGCGGCTGAGCCCGCCCGAACGATCGCTCGTGGACGAGCTGTGGACAGCTCACCGCAGCGGCCACAGGTTCGGGGATAAGTGGTATTGCGTCTCGTCTGCGCCGCGGGCGATACTGGGTCGTCCCGAAGGGGCAAGCGATACCGGATCACATGACTTCGGTTGAGGTTCCGGTACCGGGTTCGGTGGCTTCGGTCATCGGAGTCGGACGCCTGTTCCTTCGGGACGCTTCGTGTGTCCGCACTCATTCGCGCCGCTCACCTGCGGGCGTCCCAGACGGCCGAGCGACCCGTCGTCGTCGGAAGGCCGAGCCCGCGTGACACGCGGTGCGTACCTACTGCATGACAGGCGGCGGAAGAACCGGCAGCGACTCGACCCCCACCAGGCGTGATGGCGCGCGTGTCCACGACCTCCCGATCGCCGGGGAGCGCGAGGCGTTCCTGGTCGAGCCGCTCGGTGGCGGACGCGGTCCGGGGATCCTGTTCCTCCACTGGTTCGACACCGAGGCGCCCGACGGCGACCGCCCCAGTTCCTGGCCGAGGCGGAGGCGCTGGCGCGTGACCACGGTGCCGTGTCGGTGCTCCCGCAGGGCCGTTTCCCATGGGCCGGCGACCCACCGACGCGCAGACGGACGCCGAGCGCATCGGCGCCGAGGTCCAAGCGCACCGAGCCGCTCTCGACATCCTGGCCGCACGCCCCGACGTGGACCAATCGCGCATTGCCCTCGTCGGGCACGACTTCGGAGCGATGCACGGGACGCTGCTCGCCGCCGACGATGCACGCATCGCGGCTACTGTCCTCATCGCCGCGACGCCGCGCTGGGGCGACTGGTTCCTTCCCTCTGGCCGATCGCCGGCGATTGCCACGACTACCTTCGCGCGCTCGCGCCGCTCGACCCCATCAGCCGTGTCGCGGACCTCAGCCCGCGCCCCGTCTGCTTCCAGTTCGCGCGCGGCGACTTCTTCATCGCGTCCATGACCGGGCTGGAGTTCCACGCCGCGGCAGGCGACCCCAAGGAGCTGCACGCGTACGAGGCCGATCACGGCATGCGCATCCCGGAGGCGTCACGGGACCGCCGCGCGTTCCTCGCCGCGCACATCGGCCTCGATGCCTGACCTACATCGTGAGCACCAGCTGCTCCGGCTGCGGCGGCGGGCTCAGCACGATGCGGCGGCGGTCTCCGACGCGCGACCCGCGACGAACCGCCGCCACGCGCCGCTCGATCGGGTCCGCCTCGACCGGGGCCAGGTAGCCGGACCCGCCGGCGGGATAGAGGCGCCGGTATCGGTCCACCTCCGACGGCCATTCGCGCTCGAGCACGTCGAGGAAGTGCTCCCGCGTCCCGGGACGCAGGTTCAGGACGTTCGACCAGGCGTGGGTGGCGCCCGCCTCGCGCGCCGCGTCGAGGACGGCGGCCATGTCGCGCGGCGCATCGGTCAGGCCGGGCAGGACCGGGGCGAGCGCCACGCCGGCCGAGATGCCAGCGTCGGCGAGGGTGCGGATCGCGCGCAACCGCTGGCGTGGGGGAGCGACCCCGGGCTCGAGCCGCGAGCTGATCGATTCGTCGAGGGTCGCGATGCTGACGCTGACCATCACGTCCGCACGGACCGCCGCCTCCGACAGCACGTCCACGTCGCGCACGATCAGCGGACCGCGCGTGATGATGCTGAACGGCGTCTGCGCCGCACCGAGGGCGCGAATGCAGCCACGCGTCAGTCGGTACCGGCCCTCGGCCGGCTGGTAGGGGTCCGTCGCGGCCCCGATGGCAACCAGCTCGCGCCGCCATCCACGCCGCGCCAGCTCCCCGTGCAGCACCTCGACCACGTTGACCTTGACCCGGACGTTCGTGCCGTAGCGCTCGTCGGAGGGACGGTCGGCGCGCCGCTCGAAACCCCGGACGTAACAAAACGCGCACCGATGCGCGCACCCCATGTACGGATTCAGGCTCCAGCGGAAGCCCATGCCGGTCACGCGGTTCATCGCGGTGCGGCAGGGCTCCTCCCGGTAGGTCGTGCGCATCGGCGCAGTATAGAACATGCGTTCTACTTGTTGACACAGTGGCGAAGCCCACGGACCATGAAACGGTGACCACCCACCCGACCGTGATCCGCAGGGCCGTCCTGGCGAGCGCGGCGATCGTCCTCGCCCTTACCGCGGTCGCCGGGCCCGCGGCGGCGAGCCATGCCGGCCGGCCGATCGGCTCCTTCTCGAGCTGCCGTCGTCCGGTCACGCCACCGAGGTGCAGCAGCGTCGGCAACGACTCGCGCCATCAAGTGGCGTTCGACGTGACGTTGACGCCCGGCCTCGCGGAGTCGCTGCGCGACACCATGATCGAGGACTACGAGCCGACCAAGCTCGAGATGATCCTCCAGCAGGAGGTCACGCCGGAGACCGACGTCATCGCCATCAGCCAGGACTACGGCAACAACGGCGCCGCCGGATGGGTCTACTGCCCGCCGGACGCGCCGCAGGGCATCAACCGGCAGCGTCACCGGTGGTGCCAGCAGCAGGAGCTCCATTTCAACCTGAACCCGAGCGTCGCGATCTTCTTCGCCGATGACGGCAGCCGCGACCACGTCGCATGCCATGAGCTGGGCCACACGCTTGGCCTCCGGCACTGGGGCAACCCACCCGAGACCGCGGGGCCGGCGGCCGCGACCTGCATGACGGCCAACACGGCGGATGGGGCGGCCGGCCTCGACAAGGTCGACCGAGACCACATCGACGCATATCACTACTCGATGCACCCGCCGTCGCGCCGGCAGCTGCCGCTCGACGTCCTGCCCGACCGCGACCGCCTGCGCATCTCGGCGTGGGAGCAGACCGTCGTGGAGGCCACCGAGCTCGAGGACTACGGCACGCTGGCGGACATGACGCGCTGCTCGGACGCGGTGGTGGTCGGCCGCGTCGCCGGCGTCGCGCCGGGGCGGTGGTTCGGCGGGTCACCCGGCAACGCGCTTCACTACGCTGCGGTCACGATCGCCGTGGACGAGGCGGTCGCCGGCGCGCTGCCGGACCGGCACCACGCGCGGCTCACGCTCGAGGTGCCGCTGTTCGGGGGGCCTGAGACGATCGACGCACTCCGCTCGTCGCTGCCGACCGGTGAGAGCCTCTTCTTCCTCCGCAACAAGGGGGGCGCGGACGTTGACTTCTACCGGCTCGTCGTCATGCGAGGCGTGATCGTGAATGCCGACGGAGCGGCAGAGGTGCTCCAGGGGGAAGGTGACTTCCTCGATGCGCTCGACGGGGCGCCGTTCGATGCGCTGCTCGCGCAGGTCCGCACCGCGGCGCGCTGAGCCGATCGCCCGTCAGGCGACGGCCACCGCCTGCGTGAGGCCGCCGGTGCGCATCGGCTGATCGGTGCCGACGAACCAGCCGGGAAGCGCCGCCACCAGCGCCGGGTCGCCATACACGGAGACCGATCCGTCCGCGAGGCCGTCCGACCAGCTTCGGGTGCCGCGAGCGATCGGGAAGAGGGCGGCGGCATCGGCCTCGACGTACACGTAGCGGTCGTCCGCCAGCCGGGGATCCTCCAGGCACAGGGTGGGCTCCGCGTCGCGTGCCACCAGCAGCCAGCACTGCGGCGCGTCCACGCCGCCGATGGCCAGCTCGATCACCACCTGGCGGTCGGGTGCAGCCGCCCGGTCGACCCGGTTGGTGAGCCACCAGATGATCACGCTCGGGTCACGCTCGCAACGGCCGGATCCTGGGGCACCCAGTGCTCAGCCCAGTCCCACAGCGACTTCAGGGTGGGGATGAGCTGCTCGCCCGCCGAACATGAACAGCTCGCGGACGATCAGCAGGCTCCATCGGTCGCCGAGATGCTCGACCGCCTTGGTGAAGGCGCAATAGTCGTTGCTGGCACTCGAGCCCATGCCGCACTCTCTCACCGAGCGCAAAGGAGGCACGGTCGGCATTCGAACTTCCCGGCGGCGCCGCGTGGAGCATAGCCTCCGGCTCGGTTCACCCATATCCCGAGGAGTTCCATGAACAACCGAGCAGCCACGAGGAACGGAACCGACGGCGAGCGACACCAGGCGATCGTCATCGGCGGAGGGCAGAGCGGCCTTGCGGCGGGCCATCATCTCGCGAAGCGGGGCATCGAGTTCCTCATTCTCGAGGCCAACGACCACATCGGCGACACGTGGCGCACGCGCTGGGACTCGCTCAAGCTGTACAGCCCCGCCAGGTACGACGGCCTTCCCGGGCTGCCGTTTCCTGCACCGCGCACCAGCTATCCGAGCGGACGACAGATGGGCGAGTACCTCGAGTCCTACGCGGTGCACGAGAAGCTCCCGATCCGCACCGGCGTCCGCGTGGAACGAGTTCGGGTCGCCGACGAAGGTGGCTACGTCGTCGAGACCGATGGCCAGCGCGTCGAGGCCGACGAGGTGGTGGTTGCGACCGGGGCCTTCCAGCACCCGCACGTGCGCGACTTCACTTCGGCCCTTGATCCCGGCATCCGCCAGATGCACTCGAGCGACTATCGGGGGCCGTCGCAGCTCGCCGAAGGGCCGGTCCTGGTTGTGGGAGTCAGCCACTCGGGGGCGGACGTCGCCTACGAGTCGGCGCGCGCCGGTCACCGCACGCACCTGTCGGGCAAGGCACACGGTCAGCTCCCATTCTCGGTCGACAGCCGCCGAGGCCGCTTCGCCTAGCCGGTCATGAAGTTTGTCGCGTGGAACCTGCTGACCAGGAGCACCCCGATCGGCCGCAAGATGGCACCGGAGATCCGCAAGGGTGGCGCGCCGCTGCTGAGGATTCGGAGGCCTGAGCTCCTCGGGGCGGGCGTCGAGCTGCACGAGGCGCGTACCACCGGTGTACGGGACGGCAAGCCGATGCTGGCCGACGGCGAGGTCCTCGACGTCGCGACGGTCGTCTGGTGCACCGGCTTCCGGCCGGACTACCGCTGGGTGGAGCCGGCCACCATCGGCGAGGACGGATGGCCGGTCGAGAACCGCGGGGTGGTGCCATCGGCACCGGGCCTCTACTTCCTGGGGATCCCGTTCCAGTACGGCTTCACCTCGATGCTCGTCGTGGGTGCCGGTCGGGACGCCGCGTATGTGGCCGACCGCATCGCGTCGCGGGCGGCGAACGCTTCGCCCACTGGCGTCGCGGGGCGAACGGTGGACGTCGCGACCTAGGCCCGCTTGCCAGGAGTCGTATGCTGGCGGCGCCGTCGGTGCCCTTCGGCAGGTAGTGGGGGGTTTTACCCTGTCCGAAGGAGCTGGTATGGAGCTGGAGTTGGGGCGCACCCTGATGGGGTTCGCGCTCCTGGTTCTCGCGCTATTGACCGTGATGTGGATCCTGGCCGTGACGCGCGGAACGCCGGACTGAGCGGGCTCGGCGATTGGAGCCGCTTCCGCTGTCATCTATGACGTCGGCATCACGTTAGGCAGCCGACGGGGCCACCCTCGCGAATGCGGGACCTGCCTCCACGCTCCGGCGGGATCGGGAGTGTCGATTCGCCCCGCCTAACGTGCGCACGGCGCACGTCTGACAACCACCAAAGGATCGAGGCCCAGATGTCCTGCTCGTCGGTCACGTTGTGGCCGAGAAGCGGGAGATCGCTCCCAAATCTCCGTTCCAGAAGTCGACGACCGCCTGCCAAGCTCGCCGGGTGGTCGGCTCGAGGAATGGCAGCCAAACGCCCTTCTCGACGTTCGTGATGTTCGAGTTCTGGAGATCTTCGAGTAGTCCGACTATCACGAGCGTGACCGCTTCGTCCGTGCCCTCATGGAGACAGCGCTCGACCCCTTTGAAGAAGGCCTCGAAGTTCGCGGTGTCGCCGGACCGGAGCTTGTCGGCCAGGAAGCGGGTGATGGCCGACATCTCAAGGTATGACAGCCTGCCGCTGATCGGATCCGCGTCGTGTTCGACCAGCATCGACGCCAGCTCGGGCCAGTCCGCTTCAAGGGCTCCTCGAACCTCGCTCGCCTGCATGGACCTGAGGATAGCCAGGACGTGGGCGCTTGACACCGATGGGCGCGGCCACTTGCCATTTGTGACGCCCGCGTCACGCTAGGCGCGCGAATCGGGATCAGCGCCGGACTCGGAAGCGGATTCCACGCTCATGCCGAGCCCTGAGCGTCGACGTTGCCCGCCTAACGTGCACCATCGCGCAAGTCTGGCAAGCCGAGCGACAGCGCCCGGCAACCTGCCGCGCAGTGTGTGTGGCGGCGCCGAAGCCTCTTCACGCGCCGCGCCAGCCGTGCTGCGGTGCGTAGCCCAGGACGCGCCGGGCCTTCTCGATGGACAGGAGGGTGTCGTGCTCGCCGAGCGGGCGGCGGATCGGTACGCCGGGGAACACCGTGCGCACGAGCTCCTCGTTCGGCCGTGACATGACCGTGTCCGCGTTCGCGACGATGAAGACGTCCATGCCCGGCGCATCGTGCTCGAGCGCTCGACGGACGGCCTGCGCTCCGTCGCGGGCGTCGATGTAGCTCCACAGGTTCCACTTGCGGATCGAGACGTCGTCGTTCCAGGACGGGAACTGCGCGTAGTCGGCCGGCTCCATCACGTTCGAGAAGCGGAGGCCGATGATCTTGAGCTCGGGGTCCCACCGGCAGAACTGGCGGGCCATCTCCTCGTCCAGCACCTTGCCGAGCGAATAGCTGGTCTCCGGACGCAACGGGACGTCCTCGTCCACCGGCAGGTACGGCGGCGGCTCATCGAAGGGCAGGCCGAGCACCGTCTCGCTCGAGGCAAACACGACGTTGTGGATCCCGGTCGCGCGCGCCGCGGCGAAGACGTTGTACGTGCCGACCACGTTGTTCGCGAGCGTTGCCGCGTTCGTCGCGTTTCCCGGACCCGGGAAGGCGGCGAGATGCACGACCGCGTCCACGCCGTCGTATCGGCTGTCGATGCGGGAAGGCCTCGACGACCTGCCCGAAGTCCGTCAGGTCGACACGGGTGAACGGGACCTGCTGGTCGCGCGGCAGTGCGGCGTCGACGTTGGCGACCTGGTTGCCATGAGCGACCAGCTCATCGATGACGGCGCGGCCGAGCTTGCCGCTGCCGCCGGTGACGACGACCTGCAAGGCTCAGACCTGCTCCATCCGCGTGCTGCTGGCGCTGACGCCGAGCCCGATCGGGCACGCCACGCCCGTGGAGTGGTCCGGGCAATAGCCGTTCGGATTCTTGGCGAGGTACTGCTGGTGGTAGTCCTCGGCAAAGTAGTAGTCGGGCGCGCCGGCGATCTCGGTCGTGATCGCGCCGAACCCGGCCCTTGACAGCTCGTACTGGTACAAGCCGCGGGAAGCGTCGGCGGCGGCGGCCTGCGCATCGGTGTGCGTATAGATCGCCGATCGGTACTGGGTCCCTCGGTCGTTGCCCTGGCGCATGCCCTGGGTCGGGTCGTGGTTCTCCCAGAAGATGCGGAGGAGCTCCTCGTAGGTGACGCGTGCCGGATCGAAGGCGACCTGCACGACCTCGGCGTGGCCGGTCCTGCCGGAGCAGACCTCCTCGTAGGTCGGGTTGGGCGTGAGGCCACCGGCATAGCCGGCCGACGTGCTCACGACGCCCGGCGTCTGCCAGAAGAGCTTCTCTGCGCCCCAGAAGCAGCCCATGCCAAACGTGGCGAGCTCGGTGCCGGCGGGGTGCGGGCCCTTCAGGACGGAATCGTTGACGAAGTGGCGCTCGGCGGTTGAGAGCGCGCGGTCACGCCCGGGGAGGGCGTCGCCCGGGGCCGGCATCCGGGTCTTGTTGCCGAAAAGGAACATGCGTCAAGTGTACGCAGTCGCCGCGGGCGTGCATCACCGCCCACCCCGGAGGACCGATACCATCCGCCCATGACGAACGATGTTTCGCACTATCCCGAGGTGCGGCTGGCCGAGCTGGTCATGCCGAACCATACGAATCACCACGGCACGCTGTTCGGCGGGCACGCGCTCGGGCTGATGGACCACGCCGGCTGGGTTGCAGCGACGCGCTGCGCGCGCCGAACGATGGTCACCGTCGCGTCCGATCGGGTCGAGTTCAAGGTCCCCGTGCGCGCCGGCCAGCTCGTGGAGCTCGTTGCGCGCGTGACGCGGGTCGGCCGCACGTCGGTCACCGTCGGCGTCGACATGTACGCCGAGGACGTGGCCACGGGCGAGCGGAAGCTGGCGACGTCGGGCAGCTTCGTATTCGTCGCCATCGGCGACGACGGACGGCCGGTCCCGGTGGAGGGTGGCCGCTCCTGACGTGTGCATTGGAAATGAACGTTTGCCCGTTCGTCTTCGTATCCATGACACGAGGCGGGCGGGTGCGACGCGGACCTGCCGCACAGCCGGCACGGATCGCGACACGGAGCGTCGCAGTGACCTGAGCGATCCGCGGCTCCGGTGGACGGTGGGTCCGATGACGCCGTCGCAACCCACCTCGTCCGTCCGATCCGGCGACTTCGCGGCGCGACCCAGGGGCGTGGGTCGCGCCGCACTCCCTGTCCGTGTTGGCCAGCCTGGTGGCCCGATGGAGCGAGCCAGAACGCACAGGACAGGGGGGCCCGTGTGCTCAGGTGCCCGATAGCTGTGCCGCCGACATCTCGAACGTCAAGACCGTCCTGGTGGACGGGAAGATCCTCAAGGAGAATTTCAAGCTCAAGGCCGATCTCGGAGCGCCGCGCAGGGCGGTCGAGGCGTCGCGGGACTTCCTGGTCTCGAAGTTCGGCCAGCCTGAGCCGGGCTGGCTGGTCAAGGAGGCGGTGGGCTAGCGCTGTCCCCGGACGAGCTCTTCGCCGAGCGCTCGGCGAAGAGGCGCGATCAGCACTTACCCGTTTGTCGGTGATTCGGCGGCTGGCCGATGCCCCTCGTCGTCACCCACGACGCACAGGATCGCCCGGCCCTCGACCTTGCCGTCGTTGCGGACGTGGTGTGGCGCGAAGTCGGCGAAGTTGATGGCATCGCCGGGTCCGAGCACGTGCTCGGCGAAGCCGACGCTGATGGTGATCTGCCCCTCGAGCACCAGGAAGAGGTCGCGGCCCGGGTGACGCAGCACGTGATCGCCGCTGTGGCCGCCGGGCGCGTAGCGAATCTCCATGAAGCGCAGCCCGGCCTCCTCACCCGGCGCAGGTTCTCCCAGGTGACGCCGTGCTCGAGATCGATGCGCTTTCGATCCGTGGCGCGGACGACCCGCGCGCCGCCTTGATCAGGCGCGGTCGCGGCGGGTTCTCCAAAGAAGGCGGCGACCGGCACGCCGAGTGCGCCCGACAGCAGGTAGAGCGTGTCGACCGACGGCGTGACCTTCCCGTTCTCGATCTGGCTCAGCAGGCTCGGACTGGCGCCGATGAGGCGGGCCAGCTGGCGCAGGGAGAGCTCCCGGGCTGCGCGCAGGTCACGCAGCCGGCCACCGATGGCGGCGGCATTCGCCGCCCGGCCCTCAGACATCAGAAACCATGTTGTTCAGTGGTAACGAACCCATGGCGGATCGCAGCCGTATTGTGTTCAGCCTGACTGACTCTACGGGCAGGCAGGGGAACTGCGCCGGTCGGGCGGCGCGTCGGTAGGGAAGCCCGCGGTCCAGCCACCGAAGTAGGCGTCGAAGCCGTCCTCGGCCCAGGCTCGGTCGGGCGCCTTCCAGTTCGCGCCGCTCGGCTACAGCGACATCGGGCAGAACGTGCTGTCACGGCTGGCCAAGGCGACCGGCACCAGCCTGTCGATCGGGACGGCGGCGGTCATGATCATCGTGGCGCTCGGCATCAGCGTCGGATCGGTTGCGGGCTACGTCGGGGGCTGGGTCGACAATCTGCTCATGCGACTCGTGGACATCGTGCTCAGCCTGCCGGCGCTCTTCATCATCTTGGCGCTGGTCAGCTTCTGGGGCGGCGGCAGCGTGTAGGTCATCATCATCGCCATCGGCATCACGTCGTGGACGCTGGCGGCCCGCCTGGTGCGCGCCGAGTTCCTGCGCCTGCGCGAGGTCGATTACGTGGCCGCCGCGCGCGCCCTCGGAGCGAGCCCGCTGCGGATCACCCTCCGTCACATGCTGCCGCCCGCACTGGCACCGATCATCGTGGCCGCTACCCTGGGCGTTGCGGACTCCGTCGTCATCGAGGCGGCGCTCAGCTTCCTGGGCTTCGGCATCAGCCAGCCGGAGGCCAGCCTGGGAAACATGCTGACCGAGGCGCAGACGTACTTCTTCCGCAACCCGTGGCTGGTGGCCTGGCCGGGACTCGTGCTCATCGCCCTTGTGATGAGCGCCTCGTTCCTGGGTGACGGCCTGCGCGACGCGCTCGACCCACGCCAGCGGTGACGCACCTCGCGCACGACAAACGCCCCGCTCGGGCTCGGTTCCGTGCGGGGCGTTCGCCTGGAGGGAGGTTGGGTCAGCGTCAGTGTCTGACGCGCGGGAGGGCCGCCGCCACGGCCGAAGGACCCATCGCCGTGTACGTCATGCGACGTAGTCGGCGCGTCACCACCGTCCAATGCATCCCGTGCGCTCGACATATCGCGCGATCGCTGCTGGAACCCGGTGCTGCGTGCCAACTGCGGGATACATCGAGCGCTCCGACGCATTAGGCGCGTGCCGAGGCTCCCCTCACGCACTCGGGTGCTCGATAGATCGCGAGAACGCCGCGCGCCAGCGGCTTCCGGTGCGATCCGCTCGATTGATCGGTGCCCGAGCACGCGAGCGGGCCGCGGTGTCGGGGCCAGGCCCTGGGCAGTCAGGCGCGTCCGTGGGCGCGGATGACGGCCACGAGCCGATCGTGGTCGAGCGCATGCGCCGTGATCCCGTCGCGCCCGGTCATCGTCTCCGCGGCGACCAGCGCGTTGGCGATCGCCTCCTCGGTCGCCTCCACGACCGCCTCGAAGAGCGGGTTGATCTGCTCGTCGACGACCATCCGCAGGTCGGTCGTGGCCCGCGGGTCGTCCTCGCCGGCGTTGCGTGAAAGGTCACGGTTGCCGGTGGCGAAGGCGCAGAACAGGTCGCCGGACCCGTGCGAGGCGTAGCTGCCCATGCGTGCCACCCCCATGCCGATTCGCTGCGCGAGCCGCGTGCACTGGTGGGGGAGGAGTGGCGCATCGGTGGCCGCGATGCCGATGATCGAGCCACCCTCGGGGCCGGCGCGCGCGTGCAGCATATCGACCTGGTCCCACGGCGAGGGCACCTCGTCCCGGGGTACGGCGGCCCCGACGGGCACGCCGTCGATCCGCAGCAGCTCGCGCGTCCCGTAGTTCGCCTGGACCAGCACGCCGACGGTCCAGCCGGTGCCCGCCAGCCGCGAGGCGGTGCCGATCCCGCCCTTCAGCTCATGGCAGATCATCCCCGTCCCGCCACCCACGTTGCCCTCGGCCACCGGGCCGCTGCTCGCGGCGGCCAGCGCTTCATGCACGTGCTCCGCGAGCACGTGGAAGCCGTCGATGTCGTTCAGGGCGCCGTCGTACGTCTCGCCCACCACGGGCAGCGACCAGAAGGTGGCGCCCGCCGGATGAGCCGTCGCGGCGGCCTCGATCAGCGCGTCGTGGACGACCCCGACGCTGTGCGTGTTCGTGATCCCGATCGCGCCTGCCAGCATGCCCGCCTCGCGGATCCATTCGAGGCCCGTGAGCTCCCCGTTGCCGTTGAGCCGATGCGCCCCCGCGAACACCGTCTCCCTCCACACGTCTCCGTCGTGGGGGATGACCACCGTCACCCCCGTTCGGACCGGCCCGGAGCCCCTGCGCAACGGGCCGTCGCCGCTGATCAGCGTCGTGTGCCCGACCCGCACGCCCGGAACGTCGGTGATCGCGTTCAGCGGTCCGCGTTCCATCCGCCCGATCCGAATTCCCAGCTCGTGCGCGCGCATCGGCGGAGTCTAGCCCTCGTGGACGAGCTGTGGACAGCTCACCGCACCGGCCACAGGTTCGGGGATAAGTGGTATTGCGTCTCGTCTGCGCCGCGGGCGATACTGGGTCGTCCCGAAGGGGCAAGCGATACCGGATCACATGACTTCGGTTGTAGGTTCCGGTACCGGGTTCGGTGGCTTCGGTCATCGGAGTCGGACGCCTGTTCCTTCGGGACGCTTCGTGTGTCCGCTAGGTGCGTTCGATGCGAGCCCCGTCGATCTCCGCGGGCGAGCGCAGATGATGCACCGAAGCGAAGCCCTCGTTCGGCAGCGCAGCCAACGAGTCGACCAGCCATCGGTGCTGCCGTCGCAACGCCCCCGGTGGCGGGCGAGGCGCGGCGCGCGTGGCGTTGCGCTCGAGCGCCACGGCCAGCGGCACGTCGAGCACGATGGCGACGGCCGGACGACGGTGGCGCCGTGCAACAGTGACCAGCTCCGCCCGTGCCCAATCCTCGACGTTCGTGGCATCGACGACGGTCAGCCGGCCGCGGCGCAGCCGCATGGCCAGGATGCGATGCAGGAGGTCGAAGGCGTCATCGGTCGCGCCCGGCGCCGAGGCATCATCGGCAATCATGGTGCGCAGCGCGTCGGACGAGAGGACCTCGGTGGGTGCGAATTGGCGACCGGCAAAGGTGCTCTTGCCGCTGGCCGCGATGCCGATCAGCAGGACCAGCGAATCCGCCGGGATCAGCAACGCGGGAGAACGGACCGGCCGCCTTCGATCTCGGCGGCCGGTGGGGATGCCATGAGAGGCTGGGGGTCAGCCCTGTGCGTCGCAGTCGGGGCACATCTCCGAGTCGGGGATCGGTGCCTTTGGCTGGCCGATCGCACGGGGAAGAGCGCGTCCGCAGATCGTCGAGCCTGGCTCACCGACGAGATGGACCTTGCTGAAGTGGCGATCCGGAAGGCGCCACGTCACATAACGGCGCTGACGAGTGGGGGTCGAGGACACAGGGCGGGACTCCGATTGCGGGAGGTAATTATGCCAGAAATCGGGCCTTTTCACAAATCGACCCCCGATCTGGCAGCATGGCCAGTGCAGTCATGAAACGCATCGCCATTCTCACCGGCGGCGGCGACGTCCCCGGGCTGAACTCCGTCATCAAGAGCGTCGTCTATCGGTCCAGCGAGGTGGGCTGGCAGGCACTCGGCATCCGGCGCGGCTGGCAGGGGCTGACGCACCTGGATCCTGCCCAGGAGGACGGTGGCGGCTTCCTGCGACCGCTCGACCGGGTCGCGACACGGGCCATCGACCGAACGGGCGGGACGGTGCTCCACACCTCGCGCACCAGCCCTTCGAACATGGGCCGTGAAGCCCTGCCCGAGCACCTCGACCAGGCGCGCCTCGCGAGTCTGGAGACGCAGGACGGCAGGTTCGACCTCACCCCGATCGTGCTCGAAAATCTGGAGCGGCTCCAGGTGGACGGGCTGGTCGCCATCGGCGGCGACGACACGCTGAGCTATGCGGCCCGGCTCGGGCGCGAGGGCTTCCCGGTCATCGCCATCCCCAAGACCATGGACAACGACGTGCACGGCACCGAGTACTGCATCGGCTTCTCGACCGCCGTGACCCGGGCGAAGGAGCTGATTAACCGCCAGCGCACGACGCTGGGCAGCCATGAGCGCATCGGCGTCTTCAGGATTTTCGGCCGTAATGCCGGCTACACCGCGTGGTATGCCGCGTACGTCACGAGCGCCCGCTGCGTCGTCCCGGAGGCGCCCTTCGACCTCGATGCGCTGGCGCACATCCTGGCCGACGACCGGCGCCTGAACCCGTCCGGCTACGCCTTCGTCATCGCCAGCGAAGGAGCCATCTGGCGCGGCGGCGAGCTGCACGAGGTCGGTGAGGCGGACGCCTACGGTCACCGCCACAAGGCCGATGTCGGCGAGGCGCTCGCCGATGAGCTCAGGCGCCGCACCGGCGTCGAGACCGTGCATTCCGACCTGACCTACGACCTGCGCTCCGGCGACCCGGACGCGCTCGACCAGATGGTGGCGATCACCTTCGCCAACGTGGCGGTGGACCTCCTGGCCGATGGGCAGTTCGGGCGCATGGTCGCCATCCGCGATGGCAAGTACTCGCACGCTCCGCTGCCGTCCCGCTCGCTCGGCGCGCGGACGCTCGACATCGATGCGATGTACAACACGAAGCGCTTCCGTCCTCGCTACGAGGCGAAGCTCGGGTCGCCGCTGCTGCTGGGGCCGGCGGTCATCGAGTGAGCGGCGCCGACGGCGCCTTCGCGCCCGACCGGCGCCTGCTGACGGTTGGGCTGATCGGCCTCGTCACAGCGGCCGCCTTCAGGGGATGGCCGTCCCGACGGTGCTGCCGGCGCTCGTCGCCGACCTCGGCGGGCTGGACCGCTACGGCTGGGCGTTCAGCGCGTTCTGGTTGACGAACATCGTGGGCATCACGCTCGCCGGCTCCGACGCCGACCGGCGCGGGCCGGGTCGAGCCTTCGCGATCGGCGTCGTCCTCTTCGCGGCCGGCATGGTTGTCTCCGGCATTGCGAACGACATGCTCACCGTGATCGCCGGGCGGGCGATCCAGGGCTTCGGCTCGGGAGCGATCGGTTCCGTGGTGTACGCGGCCATCGTGCTGCCCGGGCCTACCCGAGCTCGGCGACGCCACGCATGATCGCGCTCGTATCGAGCGCCTGGGTCGTGCCCGGGCTCGTCGGGCCGGCGCTGGCCGGCACCGTGACCGACGCGCTCGACTGGCGCTGGGTCTTCCTCGGCATCGTGCCGCCGGTCCTGGTCATGGGCCTGGCGGTCTACCCGCAGCTGGCCCGCCTGGGACCGGCCGCGCGGACGGCCGTCGAGGGCACGCGCAGCGACACGAGCCGCGCGTTCGACGCGGTACGGCTGGCCGTCGGCTCGACGCTCCTGCTGGCGGCGCTGACGATCGGGTCGGTCCCCCTGGCGATCGCGTCCGCCGCGGGCGGCGCATGGCTGGCCATCGGCTCGGTGCGCCATCTGCTCCCGCCGGGCGCCCTGCGCCTCGCCCGGGGCCGTCCGTCGGGGGTGGTGGCGGTGTTCGGGATCGCCTTCTCCTTCTTCGGGACCGAGGCGTTCGTGCCGCTCACCGTCGTCGACGTGCGGGGCGGGTCCGTCACCCTCGGCGGCGTGGCCCTGTCCGCAGCGGCGGTGACGTGGGCCGCCGGATCCTGGCTCCAGGCACGGGCGGCGGCGGCCGGCATCCGTCGGGCGCTGGTGACGAGCGGCGCGGTGCTCATCGGCGCCGGGATCGTGGTCACGGCCCTCGTGCTGCTGCCCTCGATGCCGGTCCTCGTGGCCGCGGCCGGCTGGGCGGTGGCCGGACTCGGGATGGGGCTCGCCTACTCGATGCTGGCGCTCGTGATGCTCGAGAGCTCCGCGCCGGGCGAGGAGGGATTCAGCTCGGCCGCGTTCCAGCTGATGTTCACGCTCGGGACCGCGTTCGGGGCGGGGATCGGCGGGGCGGTCGTCGCCCTCGCCGACGTCGGCGTCCTCGATCTGTCGCCGGCCATCGGGCTCGTGTACGGGCTGATGCTCGTCATGGCCCTCCTCACGGCCGGCGTCTCGTTGCGCGTGCCGCGCGGTCCGTCGGACCGGGCCGCCGTCCTGGAGCGGCCGATCCCGAGCGGCGCGCCGCTGGAGCATCCGTAGCGCCCACGCCGCCGTCGCGACCGACAGCTGTCGCGCGCCCGCGTCAGGATGGAGCCATGCGGCGAATCCTGACCATCGACGGCGGAGGCGTGCGCGGCATCATCCCGGCGTTGCTGCTGGCCGAGCTCGAGCGCGACACCGGCACACCGACGCGGAAGGCGTTCGACATGGTGGCCGGCACCTCCACCGGCGCTGTGCTGGCTGCCGGGATCGCTGCAGGCATCCCGGCGGCGGAGCTGGTGCGGCTCTACGCGGAGCGCGCGCCGGAGGTATTCCGTAGCATTCCGCTGCTCAGCGGCGTCCGGCGCCTGGTCACGGGCACGCTGTACGACACAGAGACCCTGCATACGCTGATCCGCCACGAGCTGGGCCCGGAGGCGCGCGACTGGACGCTGAACGACGCGCCGATCGACCTGCTCATCACGGCGAAGCGGCTGGCGGACGGCATGCCGTGGTACTTCGTGCGCGACAACCCGGCCAACTCGTGCCGCGCTGGCGGCTTCAGGCTGAGCCACGTCGTCACCGCCTCGGCCGCGGCGCCGACCTACTTCCGGCCATGGACGATCGCGCCGATCGGTGAGCTCATCGACGGGGGCATCGGCGTGGCCGGCAACCCGGTCTACCAGGCCTGTGTCGAGGCCTTCGAGTACACCAACGCCTACGAGCCGGCGGAGACGCTCGTCGTCAGCCTCGGGACGGGCAAGCTGCTGCGCCGCGAGCGGCCGCGCTGGCTCTGGCCGTGGCTCGGATGGCTGCTCGCTGAGCTGCTGCGCTCACCGGCTGAGCAGCAGACGGAGCTCCTGCACCGCCACTACCCGGAGACGCCGTTCTACCGGCTCGACCTGGAGCTCGAGCACGAGATCGGGCTGGACGCGGTCGATCGCATCGGGGAGCTCAGGGCGCATGGCGCGCGACTGGCGAGCGCGGTCGACTGGCCGGCGATCCTCGAGGGCCGCGACGAGCGCTTCCGCATGACCGACGCGACCACGCTCCCGCGTGAGTATTGCCGGCTCGGTCCTGGCTGAGGCGGGACATCCGACCCTTGCCCGCCCGCCATGCCAGGCGCCTGATGTGAGCGCCACGGCCCCGAGCAAGTGGGTGGACCGATGCTCGACGCGCGAACCATCACCAGGCGCTCCTTCATGCGACGCGTCCTCGGGGCAGGCGTCGGCCTGCTCTCGCTCGAGTTCGTGGGTGGCACGCTCGCATTCCTATGGCCCAACATCACCGAGGGCCTGGGAGCCACGTTCCGGGTCGCCAGGCTCCCGGACCTCCTCGCCGCCGATCCCGACTTCGCAAGGGGCTACCCGCACAGCTTCACCGCCGCACGGAGCTTCCTCATCAACGTCCCTGCCGCGCGTGCCCTGGCCAGAGGCGACGTCGTCCAGTCGCCGCCACCATCCGCGACCGACCTCGTCGCGCTGTGGCGCAAATGTCCCCACCTCGGCTGCATGGTCCCCGACCTGTGCGAGTCCGTGAAGCGCTTCGAGTGCCGGTGCCATGGCTCCACCTTCAACATCCTGGGCGAGAAGCTCGAGCGAGGTCCCGCGCCGCGCGGGATGGACCGCTTCGCGGTGCTGGTGGAGAGGGACGGGACCGTCGTGATCGACACCAGCCAGGTGCTGTTCGGAGCGCCGGAAGGAGTCGTGACCTTCACCGATCCGCATCCGTCCAACGTCGGATGCTCGTGAACGGCTCGAGGGCGGCCTCAGACGACGTTGAGCTCACGGATCAGCTTGCCGCGCGCGATGCGGTCGAAGCCGAGCGGCCGCAGGTCGATCGTCTCGTAGCGGCCGGTGGCGATCCACTCTGCGAGCCCTCGCCCGACGGCTGGTGCCTGTTGGAGCCCGTGACCTGAGAACCCGTTCGCGAAGAGCAGGTTCCCGATGACGGGGTGCGGCCCGATGATCGCGTTCGCGTCGAGGGTATTGACCTCGTAGTGCCCGGCCCACGTGTCGAGCAGGCGGAGGTGGTCGAAGGCGGGGACCCGATGCGCCAGGGCAGGCCACACGATCGACTCGAACGCCGCTCGATCCGTGTCCAGGTCGAGGGTGTCCGGATCCGGGTCGCCGTCACGCGGCGAGAAGCCGGCGATGTAGGCCGCCCCCTCCGGCCGCAGATAGACGCCGGTCGGGTCGATCGTGAGCGGTGCCGCGCCGAGGCTGACCGGTGCCTCGACGTGGTAGACGTGGCGCTTGCGCGGGCGGACCGGCAGCTCCACGCCGGCCATGGCGGCGACCTCGGCAGCGCGAGGGCCGGCCGCGTTGACCACCCACTCGACACCGATGACGCCGCCGTCCGCCAGGCGCACCCCGACCAGGCGGTCGCCGTCTCGATCGAGTCCCACGACCTCGCCGATGCGCTCCTCCACCCCGAGCGACCGGGCGCGACGTCGAAAGCCCTGGAGCAATGCGTATGCGTCGAACCAGCCTTCGTCCGCGAGCCCCAGCGAGCCGCCGGCCAGGTCGTCGGTGTGAAGCCACGGGAAGCGAGCCCGCAGCTCCGCGCGGTCGAGCAGGGCGACCTCCACGTCGAGGCCGCGCTGGAGGGCGTGGTTGCGCTCGAGCGTGGTGCGGCCCGCATCGGTCGCCAGGAAGAGATAGCCGTTCTCGACGAAGTCGACGTCGGGCACGCTGCCATCGACGGCCAAAAAGCGTTCGAGGTGCTTGATGACCTCCACGCCGAATCGGCTGATCTCGATGTTGAGCGGCGTGCTGAACTGGAGGCGGATGCTCGCGGCCGAGAGGGTCGTCGAGGAGGTGCGGAACGTCGGGTCGCGCTCGACGACAACGATCCGCCCGTCGAAGTCGGGCCGGTCCGCCAGGAAGGTTGCGACCGCCGAGCCGATGATGGCCCCGCCGACGATGACGACGTCGGCACGCTCCTCCGAGTTCATTGCGCCGATCCTAGCCGGTAGCATGGTGCCCATGCCCGAACCGAGAGTCCGCTTCGCGGATGCCCTGCCGGCAACCGCCGATGTCGTGGTCATCGGTGGCGGAGTGGTGGGCTGTGCGACCGCCTTCTTCGCGGCCCGCGCCGGGCTCCGGGTCCTCGTGCTGGAGCGGCATGCGGCGTTGGGAACGCTCACCACAGCGGCCTCGACCGGCGCGTTCCGGCTCCAATTCGACAACCCGGAGGAAATCGCCACCGTCCGCGAGGGCGTGGAGCTCTTCGACGACTTTGCCGAGCGAACCGGCCTCGACGGCTGGGACCTTGGCCTCCGCCACGGCGGCTACCTGTTCTGCTCGCTGACCGATGCGATGGTGGAGCGGTCCAGCCGCCTGGTCGAGCGACAGCGCACGTGGGGGTTGACGGACGTCGAGCTGCTCGGCGGCGACGCGGCGCGAGAGCGCTGGCCATGGCTTTCGCCGGACGTGCGTGGTGCGCGTTACCGCGCCGGGGACGGCTGGCTCGACGCCAAGCGTCTGACAGCCGGGTACGCCACGGCAGCGTCGAACCCCGACGGCATTCCCGGCGTGGCGGCTGGGG
>JACCWY010000533.1 GCA_013697395.1 Chloroflexota bacterium
ACCCCAAGCTGAGCGAGACGACGTTGAGCTTGAAGGCGAACAAGCGCGGCGACATCACGGCCGGGGGTTTCGAGGACAACGCGCAGGTCGAGATCCTGAACCCGGACCTCCTGCTGCTGACGCTGGACGAAGACAGAAAGTTCGAGATGGAGGTGTTCGTGAAGCGCGGCCGCGGCTACGTCACGGCCGACCAGCACGAGAGCGATCTTCGAAATGAGATCGGCTTCATCCCCGTCGACTCGATCTTCAGCCCGGTCCTCAAAGCCAACTTCCGGGTCGACAACACGCGCGTCGGACGGCGCACGGACTACGACCGGCTGACTCTGGAGGTGACGACGAGCGGGGCGATGGATCCCGAGCGGGCGATCGCGGAGGCGGCAGAGATCCTGCGTACTCACTTCCAGTACTTCCTCTCGTTCGACGAGCCGGAAGAGGAGCTGGAAGGGGAGCTCGAGGAGAAGCACAACCGGCTAAAGGAGCTGTTCGCGCGCCCGGTGGACGATCTGGAGCTCTCCGTCCGGTCCGGAAACTGCCTCAAGGCGTCCAACATCCGGACCCTGGGCGATCTCGTGCAGAAGAGCGAGTCGCAGATGCTCCAGTTCCGCAATTTTGGCAAGAAGTCGCTCACCGAGATCGCCGAGATCCTCCAGCGTCATGGCCTGTACTTCGGGATGGGCGTCAAGGGCTCGCCCGAGACGGGCTACGTGCTGCTGGATCGCGAGGAGCTGCGGCGGCTGCCCGAGATCCGGCTCGATGACGACGAAGAAGAGACGGACGGGGCGAAAAAAAATGGCGGGGATGAGTAGGCCATGAGACACCGCAAGAAGGGGAACCGGCTCGGCCGCGATGCCGCCCATCGTCTGGCGATGACGCGAAACCTGGTCACCTCCCTGTTCCAGCACGGGCGCGTACAGACGACGAGCGCCAAGGCGAAGGGTGTCCGGCCGGTCGCGGAGAAGCTCGTCACCCTCGCCAAGCGCGGCGACCTGCATGCCAGGCGCCGGGCGGGCCGCTACGTCCGCGATCCGAAAGTGCTGCAGGGCCTGTTCGATCACTGGGCGGGCCTCTACACGGATCGCCCCGGAGGCTACACGCGGATCCTCAAGGGTGGTTTCCGTCCGGGGGACGGAGCCGAGATCGCGTACCTGGAGTTGATCGGCCCCGACGGCGGCACCGCGCCGCCGCCGCGGGTGGAGCCGGCCGCAGAAGCGAAGTAGGCCTCATTGGCTGGGCCATGCTTCCGCACCGACGCTTCACGATCCGGGCGCATCGGGCTCCTCGTTCTCGCGCTGGCAGGGGCGGCAGCGCGCCCGGCCGAGGCGCAGACCGCGGGCTTCCCGCCGCCGGCGGTGCGCGGGAACGTGGACGCCGTCCTCGAGGTCGTGGTCTTCAGCGACTTCCAGTGTCCGTTCTGCGCGCTCGCCGTGCCGGTCCTGGACTCGCTCTTCGCCCGGCACGGAGACGAGGTGCGCCTCGTCTACCGCCACTACCCGCTGCCCATCCACGAGCATGCGCGGCGCGCGGCCGAGGCCGCCGTCGAGGCCGGGCGGCAGGACGCTTTCTGGGAGTACCACGACCTCCTCTTCGCCAATCAGGATCGCCAGACCCCCGCCGATCTCGTGGAGTACGCGGATTCGCTGGACCTGGAAGTGGAGGCATTCGCCGAAGCCCTCGGATCGGGCGCCCACGCCGCGGCCGTCGAAGCGGACGTCGCTCTGGGGATGGCACTGGCCGTGACCGGGACCCCGACCTTCTTCATCGGGGGCTACCGGGTCGTCGGCGTGCCGCCGCTGTGGGTCTTCGAGGAGGCGCTGGAGGCGTTTCGGGAAGGGCGCGTGCGGCCACGGCCACTCGAGCCGCTCCGCGGGAAGCGCGGGAAGACGGATTAGGCCGCGTTCGACTCCTCTTCGGGGTCGGCGGCGCGCACCGTCCGGGCTTCGGCGCAATGGGGGGAGAGGAACACCTGGCGGACCTCGTCGCGGTTCATGCACACCTGGAGGCGACTGCCGCCCGTGTCCCGCACCTGATAAACGACGATCGTCCGCTGCCGGTACTCGGGGTGATTCTTGAGAAGCCGGCTCAGAAGAACCCGGATGTTTCGGGTATTGTGTTCCTTTTGCAGAGCGGCCAGGT
>JACCWY010000542.1 GCA_013697395.1 Chloroflexota bacterium
CCAGAAGGCTCCCGCGCCGAGACCGAGCTCGAAGCGGCCACCGCTGAGCCGGTCGAGGGTTGCCGCCTGCTTGGCCAGCATCGCCGGCGGCCGCAGCGGCAGGTTGGCGACGTCGGGGAAGAACCGCAGGCTGGTCGTGCGCGCCAGGAGGTCGGCGATCAGCGAGAACGTGTCGAGGAAGCGGCGCTGGTACGGATGGTCCTGGATCCCGACCAGGTCAAGTCCGTGTGCCTCCGCGGCCAGCACTTGCTCCACGATCGCCGGATACGCCGCCGCGTACGGGGTGACGGAGATCCGAACGACAGGTCGCGCGGCATCAGTCGCCGAGTTCGTCCTTCGGGGAGCGCGCCATGAGTGCGGCCACGGCGGCGAGCGGCGGACGCTGCTCGAACACGACCGAGCGGACCTGCTCGGCGATCGGCATCTCGACGGCCTGCGCCGCGGCCAGCTCGAGCGCGCCGGTGACCGTGGCGACGCCCTCGGCGATGCCGGTGAGCCGTTCCCCCGCCTCAGGCCACGGCACGCCGGTGGCGATCAGCTCGCCGGCCCGGCGGTTGCGCGACAGGGGCGACATGCAGGTCGCGATCAGGTCGCCCACGCCGGCCAGCCCGGCGAAGGTCAGCGGATGGGCGCCGGCCGCAACGCCCAGCCGCGTCATCTCGGCCAGGCCGCGCGTGATGATGCCGGCCTTGGCCGAGTCGCCGAACCCCAGCCCGTCGACCATGCCCGCCGCCAGCGCAACGATATTCTTCAGCGCCCCGGCCAGCTCGACGCCGATCACGTCGGGATTCGTGTACACCCGGAACCGATCGGACGACAGGACCGATGCGAGCTCGGCCGCCAGCTCGGCGTCCGTCGATGCCACGACCGACCCGGCCGGCTTGCCGCCGGCGATCTCGCGCGCTAGGTTCGGTCCCGACAGCGCGGCCACCCGACGCCCGGGCAGCTCCTCCTCGATGACCTCGGTCATGCGCAGGTGGGTACCCTCCTCGATCCCCTTCACCACCGACAGGATCGGCGCCTCCGGATGGAGCTTGTCCGCGACCTGTCGCAGCGTCGCGCGAACATGGGCCGACGGCACGGCGAGGACGTAGAAACGGTGCGGCTCGGCGAGGTAGGCGTGATCGGTCATCACCCGGACGTTGGGCGGGAACGTGATGCCGGGGAGGTATCGCTCATTCGTGCGGGCATGCGCCAGGCGCTGCGCAGCATCGGCCGTACGCGTCCAGAGGCTCACCGGGCGCTGCGCATCGGCCAGGAGGACCGCGAGAGTGGTGCCCCACGCGCCGGCCCCGATGACGCCGATCTGGTCGGTCACGCCGCCGAGGATAGCAGCGCATAGCGTGGACCCGAGACCGGACAGCCGAGTTGTTGATACCCATGCACGGCGAGACTGCTAGCGCCCGTTCATTCGGCCGTAGTGGCCGCTCCGCAGGGTCGACTGAGCGTGGGTATCCGTCTATCGGCCCTGAGCATGACGCCGATTCACCCGCTACCAATCCGGGGGCGAATAGGTGTTTGGGTTCCGAGGTTCGGCGACCGGCGCCCGCCTCATCGGCTCCAGGAAACTCGGCGACGAGGGCGAACGGACTTGCGCGCGGCCTCCTCGGACTCGCGCTTGCGCAAGATGATCCGGATCGAGGTGCCCAGGAATCCGAACTTCTCGCGGATCTGGTTTTCGAGGTAGCGCCTGTAGCTGAAGTGGATGATCTCGGGGTCGTTGACGAAGATGACGAAGGTGGGCGGCGCCACGCCGACCTGGGTCGCGTACAGGATCTTGGGCAGCCTGTTGCGGACGTGGGAGGGCGGATGCGCGCGCACGGCGTCCATGACGACGCGGTTCAGCTCGCCGGTCGACACGCGCCGGTAGCGCTCCTCGGCGACGCGCAACGCCTCGCGCAGGATGCGCTCGACGCGCTGGCCCGTGAGCGCCGAGGCGAACACGATGTCGGCCCACACGAGGTAGGGCGCCTCTCGCCGCAGACGCTTGAGCCACTTGTCGGCAGTGAACTCGTCCTTTTCGACCGCGTCCCACTTGTTGAGGACCAACACGATTCCCTTGTGCGCCTCGAGCACGTAGCCGACGACGTGGGCGTCCTGGGCGGTGTAGCCCTCGGTCGCGTCGGTCATGACCACCACCACGTCGGCCGAGTCGATCGCCTTCATCGAGCGGAGCACGCTGTAGCGCTCGATCCCCCGCTCGATGCTGCCCCGGCGCCGGATGCCGGCCGTATCGACCAGCACGAGCCGCTGCCCGTCAAGCTCGACCGCGGTGTCGATCGGGTCGCGGGTCGTGCCCGGCACGTCCGAGACGATCATGCGCTCCGAGCCGAACACCCTGTTCACGAAGGTCGACTTTCCGGTGTTCGGGCGCCCGACGATGGCGATGCGCGGCGGACCCAGGTCGGTCTCCGCCAGCTCGGCCAGCTCCTCCTCGGTCATGTCGTCCGGCTCGACCGATGCCGCCGCCTCCGCCTCGGTCGGCGGCGGAAGGTTGTCGACGATGAGGTCGGCCAGGTCGCCGGTGTTGCGACCGTGCTGGGCGCTGATGGTGATGGCCGGGTCGAATCCGAGCGCGTAGAACTCGACCGCATCGGCCTCGCGAGCCGGGTTGTCACCCTTGTTGATGACCAGGATGACCGGCGCATCGGCTCGTCTCAACCGGTCGGCGACCTCGTAGTCCAGCGGCGCCAGTCCGGCATGGGCGTCCACCACGAAGAGGATGAGGTCCGACTCCTCGACCGCGACGCGTGCCTGGTCCTGCACGCGCTCCTCGATGTCCGTGCCTGGCTGGAGCTCCAGGCCGCCGGTGTCGACCACGGTGAACGTGCGGCCGTTCCACTCGGCGGTGCCGTACACGCGGTCCCGGGTGGTGCCGGAGACATCGGAGATGATCGCCATGCGCTCGCCGATCAGCCGGTTGAAGAGCGTGCTCTTGCCGACGTTCGGGCGGCCGACGATGGCGACGACAGGAAGGGAGGGCATGCGCACGAGTGTAGCCGTGAGCGTCGCGGCGCTCGCTGGGGCCACTGACCCGCACCACGGGCGAACCACGCCTGAGCCGGAGCTCCGACCTCTTCCACCCGTATCTGCGGGTCATATCGCGGCGGAGCCCGCCGATTTCCGCCGCTCCGCCCCGAGTTCACCCGCCCCACGGGTCGCCGGCCGACGCGTGCAGGATTTCGCCGCTCAGCGGCGCTATCTCAGCCCCGAGGCCTGGACCGGCGGGCTTCCGGTGCAATTTCCGCGCTCATCGGCGCAGGATCGACACGAGACCCGACTCTGGCGGCCTCGGGTCTGGTTGTCGCCGCTCAGCGGCGCGGCAGTAGGTGCCGAGCCGATAGGATCGGTCCTGTGAAGATCGGGATCGTGGCCACCAGGCTGGCCGGAGTCGACGGCGTGACGTTCGAGACGGCCAAGTGGGAAGCCGTGCTCGACGGCATGGGCCACGACCTCCGCCTGTGCGCCGGCGAGGTCGACGCGCTGCGCTACCAGGCGCGCCTGGTGCCGCCGATGCACTTCAGCTACCCGCCCGCGGCGCGGGTGACCGCCGCCGCATTCGACGCCGGCAGCGACCCGACCGCGGTGCGCGCCGAGATCGATCGCCTGGCCGGCCTCCTGCTCCCGGTCCTGCTCGACTGGGCCAATCTCCACGCACTGGATGCCCTCATCGTCGAGAACGCGTGGGCCATCCCGATGCACCTGCCGCTCGGCATCGCGTTGCGTCGCCTGGTCGAAGAGCTGCGCCTGCCGACCATCGGCCATCACCACGACTTCTGGTGGGAGCGCGAGCGATTCAGCACGTGCGTCGTGCCGGAGTTGCTCGAGGAGGCGTTCCCGCCCCATTTGCCGTGGGTCGAACACGTGACCATCAACAGCCTCGCGGCCCGTGCGCTCCGAGACCATCGCGGCCTCGAGTCGACGGTGGTCCCGAATGTCTTCGACTTCAGTTCACCGCGGCCTCGGCGCTCGCCGGCCATCCGCCGCCAGCTGCGGCGCGAGCTTGGCATGACCGACGAGGGACTCCTCGTCGTGCAGCCGACCAGGGTGGTGCCACGCAAGGGCATCGAGCTCGCCATCGAGCTCGTCGGGCAGCTGGAAGACCCCGACGCCGTGCTGCTCATCACCTCGCCGGCCGGCGACGAGGGGCTCGACTACCTCATGCATCTCGAGCGCCTTGCCGAACGGCACAAGGTGAACCTGCGCTACGCCGCCGATCGCTTCGCGCCCGACCACGAGGGGAAGCCGATTCGCCCGGCGCATTCCCTTCATGACGCATACCTGGCGGCGGACCTGCTCACCTACCCGAGCCTGTACGAGGGCTACGGCAACGCGCTCGTCGAAGCGCTCTTCTACGGTGTGCCCGTGGTCGTCAATCGCTATCCCGTCTACGTGGCCGACATCGCGCCGCTCGGCGCGCGCTTCATCGAGATCGAGAGCGCCATCACCGACGACACGGTGCGCGAGGTGCGCTCTCTCCTGGGCAATCCCCGCCGACTGCGGGAGAACGCCCGCCACAACTTCGATGTCGGCCGACGGAAGCTCTCGTACACGGTCCTGCGCCGCCACCTCCGAAAGCTGCTCAACGACGTGGCCGACTAGGTCGCCGAAATCCTAGACGAGGCCGCGGGTCGCCCACGCCGTCGCCGTGATCACAAACGGCGCGGTGGGGAGCAGGGCCCGGCAACGTTCGCGCAGCTCGGCCTGCCCTTCCGCGTCGAGGCTGGCCACGTGCGAGCCCGCCGGACCGACGCCGAGGACGAACGGCTCCCACCAGGCGTCGAAGGTCGGATGCTTCAGGCTGACCGAATGGGCCGTCTCCTCGATCTCCCGCAGCCCGGCAGCCTCGAACAGCTCAGCCAGGTGACCCTCTCGGGTGCCCGCGAGCTGCGATTCATCGTCGACCTCGGGGTCCATCTCACGCGCCACCTGCCAGAACACGGCGAGCGGGCCGTGACCGCCCGCGTGATCCCAGACGCACGCGGCGACGACACCACCCTGCCGGGTCACGCGCGCCATCTCGGTCAATCCGGCGACCGGATCCGACATGAAGTGGACCACGAGCTGGGCGAGTGCCGCGTGGAACGTTCGGTCCGCGAACGGTAGCTGCTCAGCGGATGCCCGTCGCACGTCGACGCCGGGGTTTCGAGCGCGCGCAGCTGCGACGAACGGCTCGGAGGGATCCACGGCCGAGACGGAACCGGGGCCCAGCCGCTCGACGAGCGCGCCGGTGAGTGCGCCGGGGCCGCAACCGACGTCGAGCGCGCGCTGGCCGCCGCGCACCCCCGCCAGGTCGGCGAGCTGCGGGGAGAGCAGCCGCGAGTACCTGCCCATGAAGCGGTCGTATGCCTCGGCGGCGACATTGAAGGTCACGGTCGCGATCTCCTATGCGGTCAGGGCGTAGACCCGCTCCCGGACCTCCTCGAGGTCGACCTCCGGGGTTGACGTGCCGCCGGTGATGCCGATGCGCGCCTTGCCGCGCAGCCAGTCCGCGTGCTCGGCCTGGAGCTCGTCCGCATCGGCGACGTGCACGGTGTCAGCCAGGATCTCGCCGCACTTCACGGCCAGCTCCTTCGTGTTCGAGCTGTTCTTGCCCCCGACCACGATCATGGCGTCCACCTCGCGGGCCAGCACGACCGAGTCGTCCTGCCGCGTCAGGGTGACCGGGCAGACCGTATTGACCACCCGCAGGTCGTGGGCGCGCCGCAGGCAGAACGCGGCGAACTCCTCGAGCTTCTGCGGCAGGATCGTCGACTGGCTCAGCACGCCGATCTTCTTCGTGCGCGGCACGCGCTCCCAGGTGGACCGGTCCATGTCGTCAACCACCACGTGCTTGTCGCCGGCATACGAGCGCACGCCCTTGACCTCGGGGTGGTCCTCGTGGCCGATGATGCAAACCGTGTAGCCGGCCTCGTCGAGCTCGCGGGCGGCCTTCTGCGACTGGAGCACCCAGGTGCAGGTCGCGTCGATGACCTCGAGCGACTCCTTGCCGCGGACCTTGTCGAACTCGTCCTTCGGAACGCCGTGGGCGCGGATGACCAGCGTCCCGCCCTCGACCTCATCGGCAAGGTCGGCAGTGCGGATGCCGCGGTCCGACAGGTCGGCTTTGATGCCCGGGTTGTGGACGAGCTGGCCGAGGGTGGTCACCTCGCGACCCTCGGTGCGCGCGTGCTTGGCCTTGTCGATCGCGAGGCGCACGCCGTAGCAGAAGCCGGCGCGCTCGGCGATTCGGACATCGGGCCTGATTGCGGTCGTCATCTCACCATCCATTCTAGGAGGCACGCCCGTTCACGCTCGAGCCGCAACCCCTTCACCAAGGGTACGGA
>JACCWY010000545.1 GCA_013697395.1 Chloroflexota bacterium
CACCAGCGTCGCGACCCTGCGCCAGCTGGGCCTGGCGCGCGACCCGCTGCCCGGCTCGCTGGCCGAGTACGCGTCGCCGGCCATCCTCGACCCGCGTGGCGAGCGGGCCGGAGAGGTGGTCGCCCGGTTCCGGCTGAGTTGACCCTATGCGCCGAGCGCGTCGCGGATCGCTGAGGCCAGGTGCACGAGGAGTGGCGCCAGGACCAGGGCCGGCAGGAAATTGGCGACGCGCACCGGTTGGAGCTCGAGCAGGCGGAGCGCGACCCCGAGGAGGATCACGCCGCCCGCCGCGGTGATGGCCAGCACCGTGGGCTCGTCCAGGAAGTCGCGGAGCAGAAACGCGCCCGCCGCGATTGCGCCCTGCACGACGAGCACCGTGAGGGCCGAGAGCGCGACGCCCGGGCCCAGGGCGGCCGCGAAGGCAACCGATGCCACCCCATCGAGCAGCGACTTGAGGGCGAGAAGCTCGACGTCCCCGGTCAGGCCGTTGGCGAGCGAGCCCAGGATGGTCAGCGGACCGACGCAGAAGACGAGGCTGGCCGTCACGAATCCTTCGGCGATGCGGCTCGGGCGGCGGTCGTCGCGGCTCAGGCGGCCCTGGAACCAGGCGCCCAGCCATTCCAGCCCGTCATGGATTCGAAGAAGCTCGCCGATGGCGACGCCGACGAGGACAGCCCCGAGCACGGCCAGGTCGTCGCCGGGCTGTGCGGCAGGATCGGTGAAGATGCGCAGCCCCATGCTCAGGCCGATGAGGAGTGTGAAGAGCCCCAGCCCGGTGGTCAGGCTGGCCTGCATGCGGGCCGGCATCCTCGCCCCGATCAGCACTCCGACGAGCGTGCCGAACAGGACGGTGGCCACGTTGAGCAGCGTGCCGGTCAGGAACACCGGTGATCTCTACGGAGCCGGGTCGAGGCGCTCAACCGATGCGTGCGCCGACAGGCCGGGGACCGGTCCACCCAGCAGCACGTAGGCGATCCCGTCGACCACCGCGGCGCCGTGGCCGTGGCGCTCGACTGTCATCTCCGACGCGGTCGAGACGGTTCCGTCGGTGCCGACGCACTCGACCGTCCCGAGCGCCTCGTTCGGCGTCTCTCCGCCGGTGAGGCAGGCACCCAGCTCGGGCAGGAAGAACGCGCCCACGCCGCCGCGCGGCGTCGGCAGCGGGTCGAGCGCGGTGACCCCGGCGCCTTCGACGAGGTCCACGTCCGCGAGGTTTGCGTCGAGCCCACCGATCCGGCCACCCATCAGCCAGGTGAGGCCATTGCCGTCGGAGGCGGCCGCCAGGTGCTCCCTGGCTCGAGGCATCGCGCCGACTCGCTGCCAGGCCCCTCCCTCAAGGGCGAACACGTCACCACTCACACCGCCGAGCCCGACACCGCCGGCATAGATGACCCTGGTGCCGTCCCACGCCGCGGCGCCCGCGGCGCGCGCATCGGGCAGGGACGGCCCGGGCTCCCAGGAGTCCGCACCCGACGCGAGGCTCAGGACGATGTCGGTGGGCTGATTGAAGGAAGCGCCGATGTAGCCGCCGATCAACAGCAGTCGCTCCCCGTCCGATGCGAGCGCGGCGTGGTGGATG
Source organism: Chloroflexota bacterium (assembly GCA_013697395.1). Lineage (GTDB taxonomy): Bacteria > Chloroflexota > Limnocylindria > QHBO01 > QHBO01 > JACDBZ01. Next base: position 1,580 of record JACCWY010000545.1, read on the forward strand.
CCGGTCGGCAGGGCAGGTCCCGACGTCCATGCTCCACTCGCGGGATCGAAGACCTCGACCTCGGTCACGGCCTCGCCGAGCGGTGACAGGCCCCCGGCCAGCCAGATCCTGCCGTCGTGGGCGGCCGTTGCCATCTCGAGCCTGGCCAGCGGCGCTTCCGCGACCTGCGTCCAGCCGGCGGCCGCCGGGGCGGCGGAATCGCCCGGTTCGTTCGGAGATCCCGAGGCGGTGGCCGGTGCGCTCGTCGTCGGTGGCACGGGATCGGGCGCCGGGGTCGAGCACGCGACGAGACCCACCACGAGCGCGGCGACAGCGGCGGCGGCGGCGGAACGAGCGGCACGCGGCATGCTTCGGTAGGGTAGCGAACGTGATCGACCCGCGCCCGTGGGACCCGTGGCTGCTCCTCCGCGTGATCCTGTGCGGGCTGCTGGCCGCATGTGGCGGCGAAGGGGAGGAGTCAGCGCTGCGGTACGTCGCTCTCGGTGACTCGTACACCGTCGGCACCTCGGTGACCGAGGCAGAGCGCTGGCCGAACCAGCTTCGCGACCGCGTGGCCGGCCTCGAGCTCGTCGGCAACCCGTCGGTCAACGGCCACACCTCGGCTGACCTGATCAACGACGAGCTGCCACAGCTGGATACGATGCGGCCGGAGTTCGTGAGCGTCCTCATCGGCGTCAACGACGTCGTGCAGGGCGTGCCGGACTCGCAGTACGCCGGGAACGTGGCCGTGATCCTGGAGGAGCTGTTGACGCGCCTGCCGGCAGACCGGATCCTCTGCATCGCCACGCCGGATTACACGGTGACGCCGAGCGGCGCGAGCTTCGGGGAACCGGCGCTGCGAAGCGACGGCATCGTGCGCATCAATGCCATCCTGCGCGATGCGTGCGAGCAGCGACAGATCCGCTTCGTGCCCGAGATCTTCGAGATCAGCCTGAGGGCGCTGGCGGATCCGTCGCTCGTCGCCGACGACGGCCTCCATCCGAGCGGGAAGCAGTACGCGCTGTGGGTCGAGGCGATCGCGCCCGTGGTGGAGGAGCTGATCGTCGACTGACGGCCGGCGCGGGCCCGCCGCTCGCCATGGATGCCAGCCCGTCCGCACCGAGGGCGCGCAGGATCCGGTCGGACTCGGCAGGGTCCGCGGGCGTGCCGCCCCCCAGGCGCTGGGCGTCGAGCAGGCACAGCACCAGCTGGAGTGGGAGGGCCAGCTCACGCCACGACTCGGCAGCGGCACGGTACCGGGCCTGCGCACCGGGATCGGAGTCGAGCGCGGCGACTCCGGCCGCGAGGGTCTCCCGCGCAGCATCGGTGGCGCGTCCGGTCACCCCCACCTCGTCGAGCGCACGCAATCCGGCGCGCGCGCCGTCCGCATCGCCGGCCCACAGGCTGGCGCGAACGGCGAGCTGTGTCTGGCGAGCCCGCTCCGCTCCGAACGATTGATTGGCCGCCTGCGTGGCAAGTGTCCGCGCGTCGTCGAATGCGCCGGACACGAACGCGACCCAGGCGCGCGATTGCGTGACGCCGGCAAGCACCTGGGGATCGATCGTCGACAGGTCAAGGTCGATGGCGTCCGTCACGGCCAGCGGCTGCGCCACGCCCCGCAGCGCGTTGATCTCGGCGCAGATGGATGTCAGGTCGACCTGGAATGCCGCGGAGATGCCTCGCTCCTCCAGGTTGGCCACCGTCTCGAGCGCCCAGTCCCAGTCGCCGGTGTCGATGGCCGCGGCACAGGCCACGTCGGCCAGCTGCACCGCCATATCGCGCATGCCCATCGCGCTCGCGAGCTCGAATCCCTGCCGGGCCGTCTCCATCGTGGCGCGCGGGTCGTCCGCAACGATGAGCCAGGCCACGTTGTTGCGAGCCCGCAGCCCGGTGTTCAGCGATCCGGCGGCTTCTGACAGCTCGATGGCGCGCCTCAGGTCGGCCAGCCCGGCCTCCTCCTCGCCCAGCCTGAAGCGCGCGGTGCCACGGGTCACGAGGAGGTCGGTGGCGGTGTCGTCCAGCCCCAACCGTTGCGCGTCGGCGAGGGCACGCTCTGCCCATTCGAGGCCGGATCGGTCGTCGCCGAGCACCATCCGAGCGCGGGCCAGCTGCGAGGCGAGCTCCACGCCTGATGCGTCCGAGCCCAAGTCGCG
>JACCWY010000563.1 GCA_013697395.1 Chloroflexota bacterium
GACCCCTACCGGGTCCTCGTCAAGATCCCGGGCGGCTTCGAGTACACCGGCGAGAACGAGGGCGCTGAAGGCGCACTTTCGAAGTCACTGAAGGTTCGCGGAGGCGACGAGCTCGACTACGAGCACACCGACAGCCACAGCTCGATGGCCTTCGTGAAACACGAGGGTCAGGTGCCGGCGGCGGCTTAGATCCCAGATCGCGCCCGGGCGAACGCGACAGCCTCGCGTGTAACTGGCAGCGCGCTCGACGACTTCCCGGACAAACGGGTCGCGATCGCTTCCGGCGCCAAGCAGAAGCCGACGGACGACGACAAGCGACCGCCCGAAAGTGCTCCTTTCCCATGTGAGCGAGAGAGCCCCGCGGTGTGGGCTAGCCCGTCAGGATTCTCGCGAGGGTGGGTTCGCCGGTGGCGATGGGGACAAAGTCGCAGCTGCGGTAGAACCGTGTGGCGTTCTCGTCGGTCGCGTCGACCACGAGCCCGCGGACTCCGATCTGCTCGCTTACGGCTCGGCAGGTGCGCCAGGCGTGTTCGACGAGCGCCCGGCCGAGACCGCGCCCTTGGGCGCCGGTGGCGACGGCGAGACGGGCGAGCAGGACGGCGGGGACAGGGTCCGGCATGTCCCGGTGAAACGGGCCGCGTTGGCGGCCGATACCCGTGGCCGCCAGCGCGAGGTAGCCGGCCAGCAGTCCATCGTCACCTAAGACCACGTACGTGCGCGCACTACCGCGCCGGTGGGCTCGCAGTGAGCGTTCGGCGAGCCACTGGTTGAGATCTTCGACCCCGCAGTCGAAGGGCATGAGGACGTCCCGCTCGTCGATCGGGCGCGGCTGGGTGAACGTCAACCGAAGAGTCGCCCGTAGGCGGCCTCAGTCTTGGCAGAGCCCTCCCCCGGTGCGGGCGGATCGTCGAAGCGCGCAATCACTTGCTCCCACTTCTCGGCCGGCACCTCTATCGTCCAGCTGTCGGCCAGCGGGTCGAACTCGAGCGGATGCTGCAGATCAATCTCACTCGCTGGCTGCTGTTTGCGGGGGGCCGTATCCACCGTCGCCAATGGTAGCCCTCTTGGATGGGGCGCCGACGCCGGTCGAATATGGACCCCTCACCGGTGCCCGCCCTGCACGCCCCCGACCTTTCGGCCGTGTTGCTCTCATCCGCTCGTCTCTCGAACACCGCTCCGACGCGGCCGCGTTCAAGCGCTTCGACCCGCTGGCGCAGGCCCTGCGGGCGCCGCGCGGCACTCACGGCCTGACGCCATCGAGAGCGACCGCGCCGAACCGCGGGCCCACCCTCGTCTTGTAGATCCGCTCGTACTCGAGCGCCGTCGAGCGCGTCAACCGGCTGCGCGCATCGGCCAGCCAAGTCGGCCAGAACTCCGCCACCGTGATCGAAGCCTCCGGCGCCGGCCCGGCGGCATCGGCCACGATCCCTCGCGTCTGTTCGAGCACTATCCGCGCGCGCTCAAAATCGGCTTCCTCGCGCGAAGCGCAGGCGACACGACGGCGGACCCCGCCGCGGTCGAAATAGCGCACTGAAAACGTCCGGCTCAACGAGCCGTCCGCGAGGCGATAGCTTCGTTCACTGATCGCCGGTTCGCTGCGCTTACGCGCCATCGCCGTACATCCACGCCTCGACATCGCCCGACCGGATCCGAAAGCCACCCCGCGAGCCGCGGCCGCTGCGCACACGACCCGCCCGCAGGACGCCGCTGTCGATCGCCCTGCGGATCGTGCGCTCGCAACAGCGCACCCGGCGAGCGGCCTCCGCGATCGTCAGGTACTCCACCGCCAACTGCGGTTCGGCCGAAGCCACAAAGGGGAGCTCGAGTTGATCGCCGGGCACGGCCGCTCTACCTGTAGAGGGAGCGATTCGGCGGAAAGCACCCCCCTCAATTGCGCCTCGGGCGACTCCAGCGGACCCTTCAGGACCCGGTTCGCTGACCCGGTACTGACCCGCTAACCCATCGGCCGCGCTCGCGTGGAAGAGGAGACATGCGGCGCGTGCAGGGCCTTCGTAGAGAGCCGACGAGGGGACTCGAACCCCTGACCCCCTCCTTACCATGGAGCTACTCGTGCCAACCGCGGGCGAGCGAAAGGGCCCTGTTTGCAGGGCCGTCGGATCAGAGCTCGCGGCACGGCGGCGCTGGGTGGCACATCCATGGCACAGAGACCACTCCAAGCCCGGAAGGGGACTCGAACCCCTGACCCCGTCCTTACCATGGACGTGCTCTACCAGCTGAGCTATCCGGGCGTCGCCCTGCACCGGCGATGCTAGCGCCGTCCGCGCGGCCGTGATCCGCGCTGGCTGAGGAGCCTGTCGCATGCCATAGGCGCCTGCTGTCGTCGGTTCGAGCGCGCACCGTGCCAGGGCTCCGGGGCGCCTGCGGTCCTGAATGCACTCGCGGGCTCGGGACACTCCGGCTCGGTTCTCGCTGGCGGTGGGGCTGCGTCGAATCCGCCTCCCACAGGAGGGCAGTCCCATGGATACCAAGGCTCGCAAGCCAGCCCGGCGAAGCCGGCCCCGCGGGACACACCGCATCGCCAAGATCGCGCTGGACAGCGTGGTCGTCGTGCTCGTGTCGCACACGCTCGCGACCATCGTCGTGATGGCGGCGGAGCGCCTGCTCCACATCCCAGCGCCGTGAGGACGCCGGGGCGCCCGGTCAGAAATCCAACGCCTCCTGCTCGGGCGCGAGCTGCTGCTCGGCGTCAACGAGACAACACAGGGCCGATGTGAACGCATTCCAGGCGTGCTCAGCATCCGCCTGGGCGCGCTTCCACGCTTTCATCGCCGCGCGTGCCTCGCGCGTCTCGGTCCAGTCCGGAGGCAGAACATGGTTAGCTGGCGTGGCCTCCTCGAGCTTTAACGCTCGCAGGTCGGCGGCGCGCCAGGCGACGGCTGCGAGCTCGTGCATCACTCCGACGCCGGCAGCCAGGTCGGGCTCAACCGGTGGTCGCAACGCTGGTTGATGGATTGTAGGCGTTGAGAGTGATGGCTTGGCTTGCTCGCACCGCGACGGCTTGAACTGGCCCCACCTCGCGGTTGACTGGCTGTGCCTAACCCGACCTCTGTTGGCGTGCGTGCCGTCGGTGGGGGACTGTGCCCGGCGGTTGGGCCGGTTCAGGTGATCATGCCCAGGTGCTCGTCCAGCGCCTCGGCGGGTGTTCTCCAGTCGAGGGTCTTGCGGGGTCGACTGTTGAGCGTCGCGGCGACGGCAGCGAGGTCCTCGGCGCTGTGCCTGGCAAGGTCGGTGCCCTTCGGGAAGTACTGGCGCAGCAGGCCGTTGATGTTCTCGTTGGTGGCGCGTTGCCACGGACTGTGCGGGTCGCAGAAGTAGACCGGCAGACCGGTCTGGATGCGCAGCTGCGCATGGTGGGCCATCTCGGCGCCCTGATCCCAGGTCAGCGACCGTCGCAGCTGTTCAGGCAGCGTCGTGACCGCCTCGGCGATCGCGTCACGAACGACCTCGGCGCCGTGCCCGGTGAGAGCGGGACCGTTCTTCACTCTCGGTCCGTCATGGCCGGGCATCGGCGGGAGGTGAAGCAGCATCGTGAA
>JACCWY010000015.1 GCA_013697395.1 Chloroflexota bacterium
ACCGGGATGCGGACCTGGTTCGACGCGGTCTCGGGACGCGGTCCCGCCACCTGGAGGGCGACGCTCACCGCTGCGCGGTCCGGCAGCCTGGCCCACTTCAGGGTGACCTGCCGCTCCTCGGCCCGCACCTCCGGGACGCCGGCGGCCTCCGCGGCCAGGCGCACGCGCACGGCGCTGAAGAGGCCCTCGACCGGCGGCGGGATCGGGCCAAATCGGTCGCGCAGGTCGGAGCGCAGCGCCTCGGCATCGGCGTCGGAGCGGACGCGCGCGAAGCGCCGGTAGGCCTCGAGCTTGGCCCCGGAGTCGGCGACGTAGTGGTCCGGCAGGTACGCGGAGCCGGGGAGGTCGAGCCGGATCGGTGAGGGCTCGGGCGCCGGCCGGCGGCCGCGCAGCATGTCGACCGCCTCGGCCAGCATGCGGGTGTACATCTCGAAGCCGACGGCGGCCATGAAGCCGTGCTGCTCGGCGCCGAGGATGTTGCCGGCGCCCCGGATCTCCAGGTCCGACAACGCGATCTGGTACCCCGCGCCGAGGTCCGAGGCGCTGAAGATGGCATGCAGTCGCTTGCGCGCGATCGGCGTCAACGGCATCCCGCGCCGATGCAGCAGGTAGGCGTGAGCCCGGCGGTCGGATCGGCCGACCCGCCCACGCAGCTGGTAGAGCTGGGCAAGCCCGAAGGTGTCGGCCCGCACGATGACGATCGTGTTCGCGTTCGGGATGTCGAGGCCCGACTCGATGATCGTCGTGCACACGAGCACGTCGGAGCGCCCGTCGCTGAAGTCGAGCATGACGCGCTCGAGCATTCCCTCGGCCATCTGGCCATGGCCGATGGCGACCCGGGCGCCTGGCACCAGGCGGCGAACGCGTTCCGCCGCCGCCTCGATCGTCTCGACGCGGTTGTGGACATAGAAGACCTGGCCGCCGCGGTCCAGCTCGCGGCTGATCGCGTCGCGCACCAGGCCGTCGTCATCCTCAGCAATGCGGGTCTGGATCGGGAGGCGAGCCTCGGGCGGCGTCTCGATGACCGACAGGTCGCGGATCCCGACCAGGCTCAGGTGCAGCGTGCGCGGGATGGGAGTGGCCGACAGGGTTAGCACGTCCACCTCGCGACGCATGGCCTTGATGGTCTCCTTGTGCGAGACGCCGAAGCGCTGCTCCTCGTCCACCACGAGCAGGCCCAGGTCGGCGAAGCGGACGTCCTTCGACAGGATCCGGTGCGTCCCGATCAGCACATCGACCGTCCCGTCCGACACGCCCTCCACGATCCGCTCCTGCTCCTTCCTGCCGACGAAGCGGCTCAGCATGGCGACCCGCAAAGGAAATGCGGCCAGGCGCCGCTCGAACGTGTGGAGGTGCTGCTGCGCGAGCATGGTCGTCGGCACGAGCACAGCGACCTGCTTGCCATCCTGGACCGCCTTGAACGCGGCGCGCAGGGCGACCTCCGTCTTGCCGTAGCCGACGTCGCCGACGACGAGCCGATCCATCGGCTGCCGCTTCAGCATGTCGGCCTTGACCTCCTCGATGCTGCGTGCCTGGTCGGCGGTCTCGGTGTACGGGAAGCTTTCCTCCAGCTCCCGCTGCCAGGTCGTGTCCGATGAGAAGGCGAACCCGGGTGCCGACTCGCGCGCGGCGTAGATCTCGATCAGCTCACGCGCCAGGTCGCCCACGGCGCGGCGGACGCGCGTCTTCGTGCGCTCCCAGTCCGTGCCGCCCAGCCTCGAGAGTCCGGGTGCCGGGCCACCGGCGTAGCGCGTGATGCGCCCGATCTGCTCGGCGGGCAGGAAGATCTTGTCGGTGCCGGCAAAATCGAGCTGCAGGTACTCGCGCGTCGAGCCGCCGAACTCCCGCTGGGTCATGCCCACGTAGCGGGCGATCCCGTGGTCGATGTGCACGACCGCGTCGCCGACGGCCAGCTTCCCGATCAGGTCGCGCGTCACCACGCCCTTGCTGGTGGCCAGGCGCCGCACACGTGTCGCGCCGAACAGCTCGCGATCGCTCAGCACGACCAGCTCGTCTCCGTGGACGAACCCGAACGAGAGCGAGCCGTGCACCAGGCCCATGCCTCCCCTCGACGGCACCTCCCGCAGTTC
>JACCWY010000020.1 GCA_013697395.1 Chloroflexota bacterium
AGCGACTCGAGCAGGGCATCCTCATCGACCACCCCACCGCGCGCGACGTTGACGAGGTACGCATCGGGCTTCATCAACTTCAACTGGTCGCGGCCGATCAGGTTTCGGGTCCGATCGATCAGGGGCACATGGACGCTGACATAGTCCGCCGTTCGGAGAACATCCTCGCAGCTCATCAGCCTGACGCCCTGACCCGCGAACTCGCGCGCCCGCGCCGGAGATGGCTTGTCGACGCAACCGACCGCATGCATTCCCCAAGCGACGCCCATCTGCGCGACGCGGGTGCCGATGTTGCCCAAGCCGATGACTCCGAGGGTCTTGCCCGCCAGCGTCCGACCTTCCAGCTCGGCCTTGAGCCACAGTCCGGCACGCATCGAGCCGTCGGCCGTCACCACCCTGCGCGCCAGGGCCAGCATGTGGGCGAACGTGAGTTCGGCAACGGACTGGGCACCCGGACCCGGCACGCGAACCAGCCTGATGCCACGTCGGGCGAGGTAGGCGACGTCGATGTTGTCGGTGCCTGAGCCAGCACGCAACAGAAGGGCCAGATGCGGTCCGTGGTCGAGTGCGGAGGATGTCAGGTCCACACCGCTCCGCAGCACGATGACCTCGCGATCCGCAACCAGAGCGGGAAGCTGCGCCGCACTTGGGTTGACGGCCACGACAACGTCGTGGCGCTGCACCAGGGCCGCGCGCGCCTCAGAATCGATCTTGCTGAGAATGAGAATCTTTGTCACGGGATGCTCCCGATAGATGCGCGAGCAGGGCGGATGCGCTGCACCCACCATCGGGTCGCGTTCCCCCTACCCATGAGTACTGGGAAATGAGTCCTGCCGCAGTCTAACGCTTGACCATGTCGTCGGCCACTGTTGTCGCAGGATATCGTTGCCTGACGGCAACTGCCGTCGGCCTCCCTTATCGGCGTGCTGCGTCCAGGATGAGCGCGCGAATTTCGTCGACTACTGCACTCAGCGGACGATTCACATTCACGATCTCCATCCTGGGGACGACGGTCGCGAGTTCGCGGTAGTCGCGGCGCCGTTGCTCGAGGTACTCGAGCGAGCTCTCCGGCTTCCGCCCGTAGAGGACGGCTGCGGGCGCATCGAGCAGGATCACGAGCTCAGGCTTTCGATACGCATGCCTGAGGAAGAACCCGTGGACCCGGCTCGCCACGGGCCGCTCGGAATCGGTTTGGGCCAGATCCTGGGCGTAGTAGTCAGCCAGGAACAGTCGGTCGTACACGACGACGTGGCCTCTGATGCGAAACCAGGTCGCGACGATCTCGCGGAAGACTTCCTCAGCCAGCCAATTCGTGGTCCGCAGGGCGGACCGGGCGCCGCCGATGAGACCACGCCGCCGCCCGCGAGATTGAGGTCGATTGGCGGCCATCATGTCCGGGCGACCGCCGCCGCGTCGCTTGATCGCCAACGCGATCCGCGTGGTGGGCAACATCAGGTTGCTGGCCTCCAGGTTCACGCCCATATACAGGTACCGCGTCGGCAGTGGCATGAGGCGAACGATCTCCCGCGCGATCGTCGACTTGCCCGCTCCATCGGGCCCGATGAGCGCAACCGTTAGCACCGCACGCTCATGGATCGGCTGGCGTCAGTGGTGGTGGTAGGAGACCCTCTATCACGTCGCACAGGGCTTGGATCGGAACGGGATATGGGTGATGAACGACGTAAGCGGGGATCCCCTCGAGTGCGGAGCGGAGCAGGTCGCGCTCGCGAATGGGCGCGCCCTCCAGGCCGGGACTTCGTGCGCCGGGCAGGAGAAAGCGGAACTGAAGGTAGAGCGCCTCGAGGGCCAATCGCTCGTAGATCAGCGATTGCGTCATGCGCTCCACGATCTCGTCCGTCTGGATCGGTTCGGAATCGATGGCGGGCGAGGAGTGATTCGCAACAAGGAACACCGCGTCGATGCGTGCCGAGGGCGCTGACTCGGCGTCGAACAGGCGCCGAGGATCGACCTGCACGGCCAATCGGCGCCGCGCCGCCGGGCCGATTCGCGCGAGGACACGGGCCGTCGCGGCCCCGCTTCGTATGCCCGTATGCTCGAATGCCGTGATCACGGCAACCAGAGGTCGTAGAGCCGACAGCCGCAGCGATTCCCCGGCCGTGAGACGGCGGCGGTACTCCGGCAGCTGCCTTAGCTGCCAATCCCATATCCGCATTGGCTCGCGAATCCCGTACATCCGTCCCGTCTCCGGGTCGAGATAGACCCACTCGTCTCCGACGTGCCGAGCGCCACGCCGCGCGAAACCGAGCAGCACCTCCGACTTTCCACCCTTCGCCCAGCCGGTGACCAGGATTCCTCGCCCACGGTGAGTGAAGGCAGACGCATGCAGGGGCAGAACGCCGCGGGCCAGGGCCGCCATGTTCATGATCGCAATCAAGTGCGGCACGCCTCGAGCCCCATGCTCAACGGCGATCTCGCAGCGCCCGCCAATGGTGTTCAGGGGCAGGCTGATTCGGACGGGACTCCCCCCGCGGTCCCGCAGCAGAAAGAACGAGCCGTCTCCCTCGGCCGTCTCTCCGATACCCGCCAGGCGGAGCGTGGTCGCCGGCAGGTGATCGACGAACCGGATGACGATGTCAGGCTCGCGATCAAGGGTTGCCTGGATCGGTCCGAGTTGGCGTCGGATGGCCTTGAGCTCCGCCTCGGCCGCATCCAGCACCCGGACTCCTACGATCCCGTGGAGATCGAAGTCCACGCTCCGGCTCATGGTCGCAACAACCAGCGAAGTCCTGGGACCCGCATCAACTCGGGAAAGATCTCTGGGACGTTGAGGGCCTTGCGACTCACGTAGAGAACGGTACCAGCCGTGAGTGCCGCGGCCAGAAGGCCGGCCGCGATCGGGGGACGCAGGAACAGCTGTATCACGAACAGGCAGCCCGCCGCGATCGTGACGATCACGTATGTGCGGAGGTGAACCCGGGGAAGCAGGTCGACTCCCGCCTTCCGATGCAGGGCCGCGTGGTAGATCACGTTCTGAAGCACCAGGGTCGTACTCAGGCTGATCGCGGCTCCGAGCGCGCCGAAGCTGCTGATCAGAAGGTAGCCGATCGGCAGGATGACCACGATTGTGACGAGGTCCGCCAGGAAGATGTACCGGACCACGCCGACGATGCGCAGGGTCAGGCTGTTGAACCCCATCGCGGCATTGAAGTAGTAGCCCACCGCGAGGACGGCGAGCACGGCTCCCGCGTCGGCGTACGACTCGCCGAAGAGGAGCACCGTCACGGGGCCGGCCAGTGAGAAGGAAAGCAGCAGAACCGGCAGGGTTGCAACGGCGATCCAACCGGCGCTTTGCCAGTAGAGAGCGTTGAGGTCGCTGTGGCGGCCGCGCGCGAAGAAGCGCGCGGCGGCTGGCGTAAAGAGCACCGCAAACGTCTGCAGCACGATCAGATTGGTCCGGGCCACGGGAAGTACCGCGCGAAAGGTGGCGACTTCGGCCGTGCTATGGAGGGCCTCCAACATGATCACCATGAGCGAGCCGCGGAGCACGAAGACGAAGTCGGAAGAGAGCAGGGGGATTGCGTACGCGAAGACTTCGCGCACGGGCAGGTCTGCTCGTCGCGGCATTGAGTGCAAAATTCCACTCCGCGCAAAGGCCCGCGCCAGGACCGCGCCCGCGACGACGAGGCCGATCAGCGCCGCGATCACATAACCGACTGCGATGGTTGCCACCCCGGCACCCACGACTGCGGCCACGGCGACAACGGCGAACTCAAGCCCCGGTGCCAGCAGGTAGCGGCGCACGAGGATGGACATCGGGCTTGCGAACATGGCCAGCAGGCTGATGAGCAGGGCATCGAGCGCGCGAAGTGGCACGAGCCCGATGACGATCAGAAGAAGTCCCGCCGCCGCCTCATCGACCCAGCCGGATTGCCGCATCGCCCCGTGGAGGATGAAGCCGCCGATCACGATGAAGCCGCCGATCAGCACGATTGTCATGGCCATCAGCACGATGACCCCCCCTACGCGATCAGTCTGACGCTCCTGGTAGATGGCGACGAAGCGGCCCACGGCCTTGTCGAAGCCGAATGCGGCAAGCGACGCCCCGAGCGAGACGATGGAAAGCGCCCACGCAAAGGCGCCGAAGTCCTCCTTGGACAGGGAGCGGACGAGCACGACCTCGGTGACCAGTCCGAGGGCCAGCGCGAAGAGCCGGCCACCGAGTAAGAGCGCCGAGCCCCGGATGTGAAGAGCGCCTGGCCTCCGATCCACTTCAGCAGCCGCCTCGGGTGGGCTCCCGACCGTGGACAGGTCCACCTCAGCCGCGGACAAGCTCGAAGGCGACCAGCGTGAGCGCGATGGCTGCGCAGAAGAAGAGAACGACGACCAGGCCGATCTCGACCTGATCAGGCACCAGGTCGTGGTTGAGTGCGACCACGACGGCACCCATGACGACACCGGTCATCGCGCCGAGGACTGGCTTCAGCTGCAGTGGACCTCGGCCAGCTCCTGCGCGCCCCCGGGAAACGAGCAGCGCCACCGCGGCGGTCAAGGCGATGAGCGGAGTCAAGATCAGCCAATTCACGATGACATCCTACCGGCGCTGGGCGGGCGCGTAGGGCATCATCGCCGGCATGGCTGATGCGTCCGACCCCATACCCGAGCTCCGCATCGTCGAGGATCACCTCAGGACCGTCGGGTCGACGTACCTCGACGCGCCACCAGGCTCCCGCGTGGGTCTGTCCCTCACCGGCCACGAGGTGCGGCCAGCATCCCGAATCTATCGGTTCGAACTGACAGCATCCGGCAGGAGGCTGGATGTCATTGCCAAGGTTCCCCTTGCTCGCGCATCGCCGGCCCCTGTGGCGGCTTCCGAGCGCCCCCGACTGGTGAACGTCGTGGCTGCTCACCAGAAAGCCGCGCTCGAGTTTGCCACGCTGAGAAACGTCGCCCAGACATTCGGGCGTCTGGACGACGACCGGTTCGGGTGGGTTCGTCCACTCGCGCACATCGAGGAAGCCGGAGCCCTTCTCCTCGTGGCGGAGCCGGTACACGACCTTCGAAGCCTTATCCGCTGGGGCTACCTGCTGCGCCCATCGTCTCGTCGGAACGCCCTGACGGCCTTGGCACGTGCTGGAGCGTGGCTGCGTACCTTCCATGACATCAACGTGCCTCACGCACGCGAGCGACACGTGAATCGGGATTCGGTCGCCGACTTGTTGAGGCAGTTGGCCGACTACCTTGGCGCTCGCGTCACGCATGTCCCCGGAGTCGCCGACGTCCTGACGCGCGCATCCGACGCTGCTCGTGCTGTGCTCCCGGCAGCCCTCGCGCTGGGCTTGGGGCACGGCGATCTCGCTCCTCGCAACATCCTGGTGCGGACCGATGGTCGCGTCATGATGATTGACAGCCTCGGTCGGTGGCGGACGTGCGTCCTGGAGGACCTGGCCTACGCGCTGGTCGCCATGACGGCGTCTCCAGCCCTCATCACGTTGGCCCCCCGTCCGATGCTCGCGTGGCCGTCCCGATGCGGTGAGGAACTGCTTCGCGGGTATTTTGGCGCCCAACAGATCCCACGAGCGTCGATTGCCGTGTATCAGCTCGTCGTCCTGGGAGACCGCTGGGCGGCGACGGTCGAACGACGAATGATGCGCGGCGGAGGTGATCGGCACCGCCAGGGCTGGACGGATCGTGGGTACCTTCGATACGCCCGCTCATGTCTGAGCGAGGCCGAATCTGACCTCCGCACGCTCACTCGGTTGACGTAGGTGCTACGGTCGAGTGCACTTCGGGAGGGTGCTGGGACGACTGGGGGTGACACAAACAGAGTGGTCAGTCTGAGAGCGGGCCCCACCCTGCCGCCGTCGGCGCGTTTCTGCCGGCGCTGTGGAACGCCGCTGGCGGTGGATCCCGCTGCCAGGAGTGGCGTGCGATGTCCGCGATGCGGTGACGCCTCGGGGAGCCAACGCGTCCCTCATGGGGCAGCGATCACGATCATGCGTCCATCGGAGCGAGGTGCACAGCCCGCGGCCGCGGAAATCCTTCCAGTCGTGGAAGCCCCTCGATTTGCCGATACCCCTCCTGCCCGCAGACGCGACGAAGCAAGCGGGGCGCTGGGAATGGCACTCGGGCGCGCGGCCCGAAGCGGTGTGATCAGGGGCCTGGATGCAATGTCGGTTGCCTGGGACGAGCTGATGATCATGCCGCCGCGAGTTGCAATCTCGATTGTGGCGGTCATCCTCTCCGCCGCCGCGGCGGCTCTGATCGTGCTCGGAGTGTTCTAGCCGTCTTCGGGTCACGGCACCGGCCCGTACGATTAATCGGCTCGCCTCGGCCGACGATCGCTAGCGGCGTCGCCCCGGGACCTGTCCGGCGGGCGTATCGCGAACCTCTACCCCCAGCGCCGCCAGCTCGTCCCGAAGGTGGTCCGCGGCCGCGAAGTCGCGTGCCTCTCGCGCTGCGGCGCGGCGCGCGAGCAGGTCCGTCGCACCCTCCGGCAGGGGCCGCTCCTCGGCCGGTGCGGCGCCGAGATCCAGGCCCAGCACGCGGTCGAAGTCCAGGAGGAGCGCGCGGCGCTGGCCTTCGCTGAGGTCGGCCGTCGATGCGACCTCGTGGGCGATCGCCAGCCCTCTCGGCGTCGCCAGGTCGTTGGCGATCGCATCGGCGAAGCGCTCGCGGAAGAGCGCCATCGACTCCGAGGCGGGGTCGACACCGTCGACTGAGCCCTGGGCGGCGCGTCGAAGGCGGCCGAGGCCCGACGCGGCGGCGTGCATCGCGTCATCGGTGAAGTCGAGCTTTGACCGATAGTGGGCCGTCAGCGCCAGGTATCGGAAGACGATCGCGTCGAAGCCCTTCTCGGGCAGCTCTGCGACGCGGATGATGTTGCC
>JACCWY010000257.1 GCA_013697395.1 Chloroflexota bacterium
CCACCGCTCACATGACGAGCAGAACTCGATGATCCGTCGCTACATCGCTTGGCGAAACCGCCACGCCAACGACGAGGCACTTCGTGAACTTGTGAAGCGCGCAAACGTTGCCTGACGCGGCACTAGAGACCGATCATGCTGTGCGCAATCGCGTGAGGAATGGGGTGCTGCCCGGCGGCGACGTCCAGAATGGTTCGCCCAGCAGCACGCTTCGTCGCAGGGCATGAGCGTCGAACCCACAGACACGGGGGGTCGTATCGACATTCGACCGCATCGATGCGGTCACCTCGGCCGGCAGCCCGGAACGGCGACCCACCATCCGGTCAGCGCACTCAGCCAGGCTGAGCGCGGACAGAGAACGGGGATCTGCTACCAGCTCACGTTCGCCATCATTCAGTGGGGTGACGGGTAGGTAGCCACAATGGTGGGTGGTCCAGTCGAGGTCGAGGTCGAGGTCGGGCACCGAGACTGCAAGGCGACCGATCGGTCTGAGCTGCGCTCCAACGCCGGCTACTGAATCCGTGACAACGTCGACCTCGACCTGCCATCACTCCACATGACGACGATCGAGGTGGATGAGCCCATCAGGGGGGTCCATGGCCACTGGACGGAAGGAGTCGCAGGATCCCGCCGGCATCGTGCGATTCGTGATCGAGCTGTGGCACGAGGCCGAACGCGGTCGCCGGTCCGAACCGTTCGGCGCGCGCTAACGAAAGTGCCAGGAGGCGCGGTGAGTAGCGCTGCTGTGCGAGCTCGCTCAGAACGCCGGCGACGACCTGCCAGGCCGCGTCAGCGAACGCCGGTGGCTCGATTCCGACACTGGCAGCGAGGTCGTCGCTGTGGATCACGAGTTCGACGAGCCGAGTGTCGAGATAGTCGCCGAGCCGGACCGCAACCCCGTCGAGCACCTTGACCGGGCGGTGCGGGTCAAGATCGTTCGAGTCCAGCCACGTCAACGCGTCGGTGGCGGCCGCAACGAGCGCTCGGTGGCCGCTGTCGACGCGGCGCTCGCTCCGTGCCCGGATGCTGTCATGGAAGTCGCTCGCGATTGGATCGTGGTTGCCGAGCACCGCTGCGTAGTAGCTCACAGCATCCACTAATGCGTCGCCGGGAAGGGGTCGCTCGGTCTCGGAATATTGTCGAATCGTCTCGATCGCTCTCACCAAGTGGACGGCCAGGCCACCGACCCGGTAACCGGCCAGCGCGGAGGGCTCGAGCCAAACCTCCTCCACGGCCGGAGACGCAACCAGTTCCATAGCGAGCCGGGCAGCAGCGAACGTCGGATGGTCGTCACTCAAGCTGGGCAACGCGTGCTCCAGTGCTGCTTGTATAGAGCGGGCGCTTCAGGTGAGGACCGCGCGATCCCTCGCGGGTGACCGACCCCGAGCGGGCAGTTGTGGTCTGCGTCGGAAACGCTGCCTGTCTCGGTGTCGATCGGGTGATGACGCCGTCCACTCCGGAGCCGAGGCGCTCCGCCATCAGATCGCCCGTTTCGGTCGGCGACACAGAAGGCCTGCTGCGTTCTGCCTGATGTCGCCCGAAGAGATCGACTCCCTCAACCACAGCCGCTGCCCGTGACCACTAGGCGGTCGAGGGGTTGTCAGTACTTGAGGTCGATCGGGCTCCGCTGGTCTCCGCGGGAGCGGCGGCGTCGTAGACGACGCGTCCGCCGATCCAGGTCTGGGCAACTCTGGGCGGTTCGTCTGCGTCGAGCGACCCATCGAGGACGACGAGATCGGCTCTGGTTCCGGGGCGTAGTACTCCCCTTTCGTTCGATTGCCCTCCCGCGATGGCGCTTCCTCGGGTATACGCATGGAGCCAGTCGGCATAGCCGACCGTCTGATCGGGTCCCAGTAGTCGCCCCGATGGGAGCATCCGCGACACCCCGCGCACAGCTGCGGTCAGCGGTTGCCAGTTGACGTCGCAGGGATCATCGGAGGACCCGGCGAGGGTGACGCCGGCATCAAGCAGCGAGCGGAATGGCATCCAGGTGGCCTCGTCGAGCTCGTAGCCTTCCACCAGCGCGCCGAGCAGTGGAACGAACCCAGGTTGCACGACAGCCACGACGCCTTGCGACGCCATCCGCTCGATGTGCTCCGTGGATGCGAGTGTGGCGTGTTCGATTCGCAACATCGGCGCCCGATCGGCGACCCGGCCGAAGGCATCGAGCACCTCGTCCATCATGGCGTTGCCCATCACATGCACTGCGACGCCGAAGCCCCGGTCAGCGGCCGCCTCGATTTGGTGATGGATCGGGCCGAAGGTCATCCCCAACTGAACCGGCTCGCCTCCGAGGTGGCCCACCACGCCAGGCTGGGCGCCGCCGTCCGCGAACAGCTTGACGGGTCCGATGCGGAACTGCTCGCTGCCCTCGCCTGTCGGCGGTCCGTCAAGTCGCGCCGGGTCGAGCTCGCTGAGCAGTGCGGCAGGATGCGGGTTCGCGACGACTCCGATGGGGAGGCGGCCCTGGGCGGCGAGCGACGCGTAGACGGCCTCTGCCGCTGGGGAGCACGCAGCGTCGTGGAGCGCTGTGACCCCTTCTTGGAGCAGCGTTCTGCATCGCCGTTCGATGAGCTCACCCCAACGATCCGGCTCGGTGTACCCAGCGAGGCTGCGCGCGTGGGCCTCGCTCCACGCCCGTTCCAATAGACCGCCGCTCGGCCGTCCTGCGCTGTCTCTCGCGATCCCCCCTCCCGCTGGATCCGGTGTCGAGGAAGAAATCCCGAGCTCCTCGAGTGCGGCGGAGTTCACGACGCACTGGTGGAGGCTGAAATGGACGACAATCGCAGGTCGGTCCGGCTCGATCTCGTCGAGGTCGCCTCGGGCGAGCAGCACCTTTCCGTCATCCCACCCGAAGGCGCGCACCCATCCGTTGACGTCTTCCGTGCTCTGGCGTGTGGCTCGGAAGCGATCGCGCAAGGCCTCTGAGCTGGAAACACCGGACGCGTCGGTCCACAGCGGGTGGAGTGCAGCGACGCTCAGATGATTGTGGGCATCGATGAGGCCGGGCGCAACTGTGCGGGCACCAAGGTCGATCACCTCGGCGCCGGGCCAGCGCTCGGTCAGCGTGGCGGGACCAACAGCAACGATCCGGTCGCCTTCAAGGACGATCGTGGTTGCTGGCGGGACTCCAGGCTCCATCGTCAGGATGCTCTGCGCTCGAAGCGCCACGACGTTCACGCCAAGGACTGTACCACGTGATGAAACAGTCGTTACAGTCTGGTCATGACCGATGCAAAGGACGCCGCGGCTGTGCGGATCAAGACGCCGGCGGGAGTGTCAATCGCGGACCGACTGGCTGGTCCGGGGGCCACGCGACTTGAGCTGATGCTCGGCCTCGCCGCGTCGGCCGTCGGACTGGCCGTAGGGCTCGCGGCAGCGTTGTCGCAGCCGTGGCTTTGGTGGGAGCAGACGCTCGTCGTCCTCATCGCTGCGGACCTCGCTGGAGGGGTGGTCGTCAACGCGCAGCCGGCGTCGCGATTGTGGTGGCATCGCCCAGGACGACGGAGCGTGCACCACATCCGCTTCGCAGTGCTTCATGTGCATCCATTCATCTTCGCCATTCTCCTTGACGAGTGGTCCTGGGGCCTGGCGATTGGGCTGTATGTAGCGGTCGTAGTGGGCGCTGCTGCGGTAGCGCTTTCACCACGTCGTCTCCAGGAGGCCGTCGGGCTAGGGTGCGCTGGGATGATCATCGCCGGTGCAACGAGTTGGGGCGGCGCGCCGTCCGTCCTCGTGTGGCTGGTGCCGCTATACGTGCTGAAGCTTGTCGTGTCCCATCCGGTGGCCGGCATCGCGACGGGATCCGGCAATCGGTGACGAAGGCGACGGTCGAACAGGACCGTGACTCCGAGCAACGGTCGCGGCTACTCACCCTCACAGTGGACTACCTGGAGCAGCATGGCTTCGCTGGGTTCTCGTTACGGCCCCTCGCCGCCGCCATCGGGACAAGCCCGCGAATGCTCGTCTACTGGTTCGGGTCCAAAGACGGGTTGATTCGAATGATTGCGGAGGAGGTGCAAAGGCGTGAGTCCGAATGGCTTTCGTCTCCAGCCGCAGTGAGCACCGCTCCAGGCGATCTGCTCGAGATCGCCTTGCGGCGAGCAATCGACCCGAAGAAGCGCAACCTGCAGCGACTAGTCCTCGAGATGCTTGTCGCTGCGCTCAACGACCCGAAGAGCCATCGTGAGCTGCTGGATCTCCTCGTGTATGGGCTCCTAGAGCCGATCTATAGCATCGAGATGCGCTACGAGAGTGATCCCGAACGCGCTCGGAGCCGTGCCCGCCTCGCGCTCGCGGCCGTCCGCGGCCTACAGGTCGACGTTCTCGTCACCGGCGACGTCCGCGCCGCGGAGGATGCAATCCGTGAGCTCCGTTGTCTGATCGAGGAGGCGAAGGCGAACCGCTGAACCAAGTCGGCGCCCTGCCTCCGCCCCTTCTGGAAGATGATGGGATGGCACTACGTTCATTAGCGGTTGCGGCCCAGCAGAGCGTTACGTGCGGGAGCGACGACATCACCGGCGGAGCCGCTGAGTCTGATGAGCCGCCGGACTTGCTTGGAACTAGTGCCGCGACCGGGAACCTTCGCCCGGTAGCTGGCAGGAGTCGCGCGGGTGGTCGCGAATCTTCTGAGCAACGCTGTGTCGCTCAGGAGGTGCTCGTGCGCGAGGGGATCAAGGTCAGGGAG
>JACCWY010000091.1 GCA_013697395.1 Chloroflexota bacterium
GTGACGAACAGGCCCGGCAGACCCGGTCGAGCATCCTGGCGGCCGGCCGCCGGCTGTTCACCAAGCAGGGGTACGCCGCGACCACCGTCGCTCAGGTCGCTGCCGACGCGGGGGTGGCGGTAGACACGGTTTACGCCGCCGTGGGCGCGAAGTCGGTGATCTTCCGGTTGCTGCTGGAGACCGCGCTGTCGGGTACGGACGAGGTGATACCTGCCGAGGAACGCGATTACGTGCTTCGCATGAAGGCCCAGACCCGGGCTCGGGACAAGCTGGAAACGTACGCCGCCGCGGTACGCGCGATCGCGGAGCGGGTAGGCCCACTGCACTTGGTCCTGCGCGACGCGGCGGCCCAGGCTCCGGAACTCGCTCGGATTCGCGACGACATCGCGTCCCGTCGCGCGATGAACATGCGTTCCCTCGCCCGAGATCTCATCGCTACTGGGGATCTGCGGCCCGAGTTGCACGTCGAGGAGATCGCCGACGTCGTGTGGAGCATGAACTCCGCCGAGTTCTACTACCTGCTGGTGCACGAACGAGGCTGGGCGCCAGCGAGATTCGAACGGTGGCTTGTCGACACGTGGTGCCGCCTCTTTCTCGACGGGCAACCCGTCAGCCACTGACCCGGACTGGGCAGAGTTCATCCAGCCGCGGTCTATGCAGTCGTTGGTTGTCGGCCGGAGTGGCGGTTGTCGAGATGCACGTACTTCTTGGGTGTCTTGACGATGCTGTGGCTGTGTGCCATCTCTATTTCATCCGAAGACCCTTCGGATCAATATCTGGAAGAGGAAGTCATGGCAGATACCCAAGAACTCAGCGCTCGTCCACCGAGCACGCCGCCGACCGGCTCAGGGCCCGTTCCGGGACTGCTCGGCGCTGCCCATCGGGTGGCGATCATCCTGAGTGGAGTACTCGCCGGTGCGATCTTGGCGACGTGGCTCAGTGAAGCGTCGTTAGGCGGCTCGGCCGAGCTCTGGATCGGGTATCACCAGGCCATCACCCCTTCCTACACCAAGGCAGTGCCGCCGATCGGCGGGCTGGCTTTGCTTGCAACGCTGGCTGCGCTGGCCGCGTCGTGGCGAAATCCGCGTACCCGCCGGCTTGTCCTGGTGGCGATGGCCTGCCTGCTCGTCGGCATGCTCGTCACTGTGATCGTGCACTTCCCGATCAACGACGAGATCATGACCTGGCGGCCGGCCGCGCCGCCTGCGGACTGGCAGGATCTCCGCGCTCAATGGCTGACCGCTCATGCCGTACGCACGTGGTTTGCGGTCGCCGGTTTCGTGCTCCTTGTTCTCGCCCACTCGAGCCAGCGGCCTGAGCCCGACGCCCAACGACCGTGATCTTGAGGTATTGCGGATTTTCGGCGCTGGCACCGGCGTGTCGCCACCATAAGGTAAAGATCACGTTGGCCGCCAAGGCGTCCGGACCACCTCCGTTGCCTGTGGCAGTCGGCCGCAGCAGCGGTACGACGGCAGTCAGGTCGACCGGTCGCCCAGTCTTCGAGCCTTCTCGGCAAGCTCTTGGACCTGTTCGGTGACCTGTCCGGATACTTTGCGCAGGCGGGCGTCGAGGGTCCGCTCATGCCAGTCCGCGTGCGCAGTCTTGTCGCCCATGAGCGCGCCGCACTCAGGGCATGTCTCCGGCACCTTCGCAATCTCATCCATGCTGTGACGGTAACCGCGGGAGGCAAGGCACTGCGGCCTCATGTGCGTCGCCTGATGAGCCTGGGAGGGACAGATTTGCGACACTTCCGGATGGAGCGGGACGCGGTAATGGCCTGGGTGGACGGGTAGGAGCGCGCATGGTGCGACGGCGATTTGGCGGGCGTCGAGCGCCGATTCACCAGCGACGCGCGTTACCGGGCACCACCGTACGAGGAGTCCGAGGGGCGTGGGGGATCTCATCGCAACGCAATGCCGTGCCTTCGGGATGCGAGTAGTGGGCGTGGACGCTCGGTTGGCGGAGCACCCCGACATGGAGATCCACGGACCTGAGGCGCTGGATGGACTCCTCCCCAGTGCGGATGTCGTGGTGCTGACAGTGCCGCACACGCCCAAGACAGAGGGCATGATGAACGCCAACCGGTTCAAGCGCATGAAGAGGTCAGCAGTCTTCGTCAACATCGGACGCGGCGGAACAGTGCGCCTCGCGGACCTCGTGGAGGCGCTGCGAGCGGGGGAGCTGGCCGGGAGCCGCTCTGGACGTCTTCCAGGTTGAGCCACTTCCCCAGGACCATCCGCTATGGGGGGCACCCAATCTCCTGCTGACACTGCATGTAGCGGTCGCCGGGCCGTTCGTTGAAGAGCGACAGTACGGAGTCGTGGCAGAGAATGCTCGACGCTTCCTCGCCGACAAGGAACTACGCAATATCGTCGATAAGGCCGAATGGTATTGAGCCGCCACTCAGTTAGGCGCCATTGCGCCGCATAGTGCGGTGCCAGAGTCATGCGATGATACGGCGGCGCAGGCGTGCCCGGTGGCCCGGCGTTGCCGTCAAACCGGCCACGTCGGCGGTAACCGCTAGGTCAGGGGGAGTCAGCGCCCGGATTTGGACCGGGAACCACCCGATTGCAAGGCTGGCAGAAAGCCGGTTTTGGGGTGTGCGGAGTCCGTTTTGAGCGTGAGATCTGGCTGAACGCATCGCCGGCGGATGAGCAGGTGGCGCCGCGTTGCCGTCAGCGTTGCCGTCAACAGAACCGCCGACTTGCACTGGGGCGGTTGGGGAAGAGCTGGTCGACAATCCCGCCGGGGTTCTCACCCACGAGCGATCTATCAGAAAGCCGGTAACAGTCGACGTCGGCGGCAGGCTCCTCGTCGAAAAGATCATCCGTCCCCGACTCAGTGTGACCG
>JACCWY010000094.1 GCA_013697395.1 Chloroflexota bacterium
AGCGGCTGCAGCGGGTCCTGTTGATCTCGACCTACGAGCTCGGCCACCAGCCCTTCGGCCTGGCCGAGCCGATCGCCTGGCTGCGCCGCGCGGGACACGACGTTCGCGCCCTCGACCTCGCCGTCGAGCGGCTCGATGAGCAGGCAGTGCGTGACGCCGATCTCGTCGCCGTGTACCTCCCAATGCACACCGCCACCCGCCTTGCCGCTCGCCTCATTCCGCGCCTCCGCCACACGAACCCGACGGCGCACCTCGCCGCCTACGGCCTGTACGCCCCGCTTCAGGCGTCCTACCTCCGCGGCCTCGGGGTCAACACCATCTTGGGCGGCGAGTTCGAGGAGGGGCTGACGATGCTTGCCGCGGGCGAGCGGCCGCCGTCCACCGTTTCGCTGGCGCGCCTGGCCTTTCTGCCGCCGGACCGATCCAGCCTGCCCTCACTGGACCGCTACGGGCACGTGCGCATGCCGGACGGGGAGCTGCGCATCGCCGGCTACGTTGAGGCCACCCGCGGCTGCAAGCACACCTGCCGGCACTGCCCGATCCCGGCGGTCTACGGCGGTCGCTTTCGCGTCGTGCCGCGCGAGGTCGTGCTCGAGGATGTTCGGCGCCAGGTGGCCGCCGGGGCGCTGCACATCACCTTCGGCGACCCCGATTTCCTCAACGGGCCCGGCCATGCGCTGCCCATCGTGCGGGCGCTGCACGCGGAGTTTCCCGACCTGACGTACGACGCCGTGATCAAGGTCGAGCATCTGCTGCGCCACCCCGACCTGCTGCCCGAGCTGCGCGACACCAGCTGCCTGTGGGTGACGACCGCCGTCGAATCGGTCGACGATAGCGTTCTGCGCATCCTCCGCAAGGGACATACGCGCGCGGACTTCGAACGGGTTGTGGGGCTCTGCCGGGACGTGGGGCTGACCCTCGCCCCCACCTTCGTGGCGTTCACGCCGTGGACCAGCCTGCACGGCTACCTGGACCTGCTGGCGGCCATCGCCGACCTGGACCTCGTCGAGGGCGTGCCGTCGATTCAGCTCGCCATCCGGCTGCTGATCCCGCCCGGCTCGCTCCTTCTCGAGCTCGCCGAGGTGCAGGAGCTGGTCGGCCCGCTCGACGAAGCTGCCCTGGTCCACCCCTGGTCGAACCCACATCCGGGCGCCGACGCGCTGCAGGCAGAAGTGCAGCGGCTCGTCCAGCGCGGCGCGCAGATGCCGCGGCGAGCCGTCTTCGAGTCGGTGTGGCTGGCCGCCCACGCGGCCGCCCAACGGCCGGTGCCGGCGCTGCCCACCGGGACCGGGGCAGGGCCGCCGCCACACCTGAGCGAGGCCTGGTACTGCTGCGCCGAGCCGAGCGACGAGCAGCGCGTGGGGGTTTGATCGAGACCGATGCGCGGCGCCCATGTGTGCGTGGCGTGGGCCTTGTGACACCCAACCTGTTTGGTGGGCTGGCTGACCAGTCACGCTGCACAGCCGGGGATCAGGCCGGCCGCTGACTTGCGTCGGCGAGGAACCAAGCGGTGCGGGCGTGGCAAAGGGGGCGCGCATTCAACAGGCGCAAAGCGTCTAGCCGCGCGGCAGGTTCGAGCCCCAAACCCTGCCGAACGCGGCTGAGACGCATGAGACGGTTCACCGGGAATCCGGTATGCGGTACCAAGTCTCATCTACACAGGTGATTCGTGCTCAAATCGGGCCATAGCTCGTGCACACCGAGCAGCACCGTCGGTTGAACGAGCGCACGCGACTCGACGAGGTCGCGCCGGGCGCGGTGATCGAGTTCTCGCGGCCCACCTACTACGGCGAGCTGCTCAGGCTCATCCAGGCCCACGCCTACGAGCTCAGCGAGGCTCGCGGCGAGTTCGTCTCGCTGCCGGAGGCAACACGCGACTGGTACTCCGAGAGTTGGCTGTCAGCGCTCGAGGCGATCGAGACGACCGGGCTGAGGCGCGCCTATGACTTCAAGACCCCCGGCGACCTCTACCTCTGGACATCGCAGAAGCTGCGCGAGCTCCGGACGACGGATCCGCGTGCGACGTGGACCGATGCGGCCTGCTCGCCCGCCAACCCGTCGACCGGACCCATCGCCGCGAGACGCTGGCCGCCCGTCGCAAGCCGCTGCCGACCCACGGCGACCCGCCCTGAGACAACGGCGGCTGGTTCGCCGCTCTTGTATGTGAGCACAACCAATGATCTGAGGCGGGCGAGGAACCCTTATAGGAACCCTTATGGACCGTGTCCCATGCGTCTCAGGCGTCCCCAGAAGGCCGTTTCTGTGCTCGGCGAGACGCCTGGGACCGATCCCGACGCATCCGATATGCGGTACCACCCCTTCGGCCAAGTCCCGATTTGTGCTCAAATCGAGCCGATTTCGGCTCGGTGGGCGAGCTCGAGCACCCTTATCAGCACCCTTATGCGTTCGCGCCGGTCGCCGCGATGGTTGACGATCGGCCACAAGATGTGGCGGAGACCAATCGCCCGGCACTCGATGTCGTAGGTGTGTCCGTCAGGAACCCTCCTGTCACGTCACCGGATCGCACACCCGTTGCGCTGTCGTTGCGGACAGTGGAATGCCTGGCCCAGGGCCGTGGGTCGTGGAGGTTGAACGCCTCGTCGTGCCGGCCAGCAACGTCGTGAGGAGTCATGTGTGCTCCGTTCGTGTGGGATGTGTCACAGATCGCGACTTCGGGGGAGCGGCCGTTGAACACCCGGTACACGGCGCCGCTCGTCGTGACTCCGCCGCATTGCCGGGACGCTCAAGCCATTGCTCGTTCAGTGAGCAAGTTCGCCTGCTCATCGTCGCCTTCGACCGTTCCTCACCAGTCGAAGCCCCCAACAACGGTGAACCCTATGGTCTTCCACCTCGATTGATGGGAACGCGTCCGCGGTCTATGCCTGGCGTCGCTGCATCTCGGCGAGGATGTGTGCCTGCGCGCGCGTGGCCGGGTAGAGTGAGCGGTAGACGTCGTACAGGTCGTCGTACGTGGCGCGCGCCGCTGGGTTGGGCTCCACCACGTCGCCGCTTCGCGTCCAATCGGTGTCCGGCGTCACGAGGTCGGCGCCGATTGCGGCCATCAGCGCGTCGCCGTATGCCGCCCCGACCGTGACGGCCGGGACATCCTGCCCCAATCCCGTCACATTCGAAACGATCTGCGTCCACAGGCCGCCCTTTGTCCCGCCACCCACTGCCACGAGCCGCGAGGGAGGAGACCCGGCTTCCGCGAACGCCGTGAGGATGTGCCGGACGCCGTACGCCGTGGCCTCGAGCATCGCTCGATAGAGGTGGCCGCGGCTGTGGCTCAGCGTAAGGCCCAGGATGAGGCCCCGCGCGTCGGCGTCGAAGATGGGTGTCCGCTCACCGGCGAAGTACGGCAGCGCCACGAGCCCGTCTGAACCAGCCGGGACCGCGCCGGCTTCGGCGATGAGGCGCTCGAATGCTACCCCTGAAAGGTCGCGCACCCACGCCGTCAGCGCTCCCGAGGTTGCCATGCCGGCGGCCAGCGTCCGGCTGCCCGGCTCCACCCCGGCGGTGCCCCAGATCGTCCGATCCGGCACGATCCGGTCGACCGCCTCGATGATGAACATGGTCGTGCCGTACATGAGCATCGTGTCGCCGGCATGGCGCACGCCCACGGACATCGCTTCCGCCCACGCGTCGATGGTGCCCGTCACGACCGGGATGCCGGCGGGCAGGCCGGTCAGGCCGGCAGCCTCGCTGCTCACCGTGCCGGCGCACTCGATGGGCCACAGCAGCCGGGGGAGCTCCAGGTCGGGCGCGATCTCCGCCGCCCAGTCCGCCGCCCACTCATCGGTGGCCATGTCGTACAGGGGGTCGCACTGGCTCGCGGAGTGCCGGTCCAGGACGTAGGCCCCCGTGAGGCGGCTCACCAGGTAGGAGCTGGCCATGAAGAACCGCCGCGTTCGCGACCAAACCTCCGGCTCGTGGTGCCGGAGCCAGAGGAGCTTCGGTCCGATGGCCTGCGATGTGAGCGACGAGGCGCATCGCTGCAGGATGCGATCCGCGCCGTAGCGTGCGGTCAGCTCGTCGATCTCGGTCGTCGCCCGCGTATCGATGCCGTACAGGATGGCGGGACGCAGCGGCCGGTCGTCCTGGTCGACCGGAAGGAGGCAGGGGCCGATCCCGGACATCCCGATCGCCGCGATCGGGCGATCCGCTGCCTCGAGCAGCTCGCGGAAGATCTCGAGCGCATCCGCCCACCAGACCGTCTCGGCGTCGTGCTCGGCCCAACCCGGGCGTGGCAGCGACAGGGCATGCGGCCGCTCGGCTACCGCCACGAGCTGGCC
>JACCWY010000101.1 GCA_013697395.1 Chloroflexota bacterium
GCCTGGAGGCGGCGGACGGCGATCGACGTCGGCGCGCTCTCGTTCAGCCTGTTCATGTGGTCGCTCCCCACGTTTTTCCTGGGGATCATCCTGCTGTTCGTGGGTGCCAACTGGTTCGGCCTGCCCACTTCTGGACGGGTGACGGTCGGTGCCGAGTACGCGTCCATCTGGGAGGCAGCAGGCGACATCGCCAGCCACGTGTTCCTGCCAACCCTGACGCTCACGCTGGTCTTCCTGGGCGAGTACATGCTGATCATGCGCAGCTCGGTGCTCGAGGTCTTCAGCGAGGACTACATCCTCACCGCCAAGGCGAAGGGGCTCTCGACGTATCGGATCATCCGTGACCATGCGCTGCGCAACGCGATGCTGCCGCTGGTCACGCTGATCGCCATCAACCTGGGATTCACCGTGTCTGGCGCCATCCAGGTCGAGTCAGTGTTCAGCTGGCCCGGGCTCGGCAGCCTGACGGTCCAGGCGGTCGACCAGCGCGACTACCCGGTCCTCCAGGGAGCGTTCCTGCTGATCGCCATCGCGGTCGTCGTGGCCAACCTCGTGGCGGAGATGGTGTGCAGCGTGCTCGACCCGCGTGTGGTCGAGGCATGACCGCCACCACCCAGCTCCTCCCCACGGCGCCCGCCGAGCTGCCGCGGCCGAGGCGTTTCAGCTCGTTTCTCCGCAACCGCGTCGGGCTGATCGGCCTGGTCATGATCGGCGTCGCCGTGTTCGTCGCCGTGTTTGCGCCGCTCCTGACGCCGTACGACCCGTACGCACGCACCTCGGTCACCATTCTCGACATCTATCAGCCACCGTCCGCCGCGCATCCCCTCGGGACCGATGACGGCGGTGGCGACGTCTTCTCCAAGCTCCTGTACGGCGCGCGCGTGTCCCTGGTCGTCGGCTTCGCCGCGGCCTTCATCTCGCTCCTGATCGGCGGTGCCATCGGCCTGATCGCCGGCTACTTCGGGGGCCGGCTGGGATCGTTCCTGATGCGGTTCACCGACTTCTTCCTGGTGATCCCGGACCTCGCCCTGCTGATCGTGATCGTGGCTGTGCTGCGAGACCGAAGCCTGGTGAACCTCATCATCGTCATCGGCGCGCTGGGCTGGACGACCACCACCCGGCTCGTGCGCTCCCAGGTCCTGAGCCTGCGCGAGCGCAAGTTCGTCACGCGCGCCCGGGCCGTGGGCGGCGGGGACTGGTACATCATCCGCCGCCACATCCTGCCCCTGGCGTTGCCATTGATGCTGGCGAACACCGTCCTGGTGATCAGCCTGGCGATCCTGTCCGAGTCGACGCTCTCGTTCATCGGCCTCGGCGATCCGACCGTCATCAGCTGACGCCAGATGCTGAACTTCGCCTTCGAGCGTGGGGCCGTCTCGGCCAGCGCGTGGTGGGCCCTGATCCCGCCAGGTCTCGCGATCGTCTGGATCGTTCTCGGCACGACGCTGCTCGGCACCGCCATGGAGGAGGCGTTCAACCCGAAGCTGCGGCGGCACTACCTCGAGGCCGATGAGATGGCGGCAGTGGCTGAGCTCGAGCCGATCGGCGTGACACCGGTGCCGGTCACCGGACCGAACGCACCGATCCTGTCCGTCCGCGACCTGACGATCGAGTTCGACTCGCCCTCGGGGCCGCTGCGGGCGGTCGACGGCGTCAGCTTCGACCTGCGCCGGGGCCAGACGCTGGGCCTGGTCGGGGAGTCGGGCAGCGGCAAGACGACCGCGGTGATGGGCCTGCTGCGCCTGCTGCCGCCCGGCGGACGTGTGGTGCGTGGCTCGGTCGTGTTCGACGGCGAGGACCTGCTGACGCTCGGTGCCGACCGGCTGCGCGCGCTGCGCTGGTCGAGGCTGTCGATCGTGTTCCAGGGAGCGATGAACGCCCTCAACCCGGTGCGCACGGTGGGAGACCAGATCTCGGAGGCACTGCGCACCCACGAGCAGGCCCTTACCAGGCGGGAGGTGCAGGCGCGAACCGGCGAGCTGCTGCGGCGCGTCGGCATTGGCGCGAGCCGCGGATCGGAATATCCGCACACCTTCTCGGGTGGCATGCGACAGCGGGCCATGATCGCCCTGGCGCTCGCCTGCCGGCCCGACGTGATCATCGCCGACGAGCCGACCACGGCCCTCGACGTGATGATCCAGACCCAGATCCTGGAGCTGCTGGTGGGACTGGCGCGAGAGTTCGGGATGGGGACCATCATCGTGACCCACGACCTCGGCGTGGTGGCGCAGGTCTGCGATCGGGTCATCGTGATGTACGGCGGCCAGGTGGCGGAGGACGCCGACGTGACCACCATCTACGGCGCCCCCCGACACCCCTACACGCAGCTGCTGCTCAAGGCCTTCCCGAACGTCGAGGAGGTCGACCGAACGCTTCGATCGATTCCCGGCACCCCGCCCCGCCTCGACGCGCTGCCGCCCGGCTGTCGCTTTGCACCGCGCTGCCCATTCGCCTTCGAACGCTGCGCCGTCGAGGTCCCGCCGCCGTACGTGCAGGACGGGGCCTCCGCCCATCGCGCCGCGTGCTTCCTGGTGGAGACGGATGGCTGAGCCCGCCCTGGCGGTGGACGACCTGCACAAGACCTTTGCCGGCCGGCGGTCGCTGGGCGATCTCATGGCGCGGCGGCCGGCGCGTCCGGTGCGGGCCGTCGACGGGATCAGCTTCAGCGTCGCGCCGGGCGAGGTCCTGGCGCTCGTCGGCGAGTCCGGCTGCGGCAAGACGACGACCGGCAACCTGCTCCTTGGCCTCCTCCAGCCCGACAGCGGACGAGTGGAGGTCCAGGGTCGCGACCTGGAGGGCATGCGCGGCCGGGAGCTGCGGCGGATGCGGCGCGGGATCCAGATGATCTTCCAGGACCCCTACGAGTCGCTCAACCCGCGCATGTCGATCGGCGAGATCGTGGCCGAGCCGCTCCAGGTCCACGGGGTCGCGCGCGGGCGTGCCGAGCTGCGCCGGCGCGCGACGGACGCGTTGACCGAGGCCGGCCTCGCCCCGGCGGAGGCCTACCTGCATCGGCTGCCGTTCGAGCTCTCCGGCGGGCAGCGGCAGCGGGTGGTGATCGCAGCCGCCCTGGCGCTCCGACCGGGCGTGCTCGTCGCCGATGAGCCGGTCAGCATGCTCGACGTCTCGATCCGGGCCGAGATCCTCAACCTGCTCGGCCGGCTGGCGACCGAGCAGGGAATCGCGGTGGTGATGATCACGCACGACCTCTCGACCGTGGCCGCCTACGCGAACCGGATCGCGGTCATGTATCTCGGGCGGATCGTGGAGATCGGGCCGACCGCCGACGTTCTCGGCAACGCGCAGCACCCGTACACCCAGGCGCTCCTGTCGGTCGTGCCCGTTCCGGATCCCACGGCGCGGCGCAGGCCGGTCATCCTGACGGGCGAGACACCCGACCCGTCCCGGATTCCCGCGGGCTGCCGCTTCCACCCGCGCTGTCCGCTCGCGTTCGACCGATGCCCGACCGTCGACCCGCCGCTGTACGACGTCGGGCTGGATCACGGCGCCGCCTGCCTCCTGGTGGAGGGCCAGCCGGCGACTACATGAGCACGGCCACGATGATCGCCGCCATCACGATCGCCGACAGGAGCGCGGGCAGCAGCCGTATGAGCCGCGAGCGGATCTGTGCGACACCGATCGCGACGATTGCGGCGTCGAGTGCCCCGGCCACGCCCGCGGCCGCCGCGGCGAACGCGTGTGCGAGCGTCGGGGATGCGCTGCCGATCTGGCGCTCGCCCGCCATCAGGACGCCGAGCATGATCACCACCAGTGCGCCGAAGAGCCCCGCGCCGAGGGTGGCCGTCAAGGCGCGCGCCGCCCCGAGCTGGGTGGCTCCGGTTGCGGCCGCGCCGGCGGCCAGGGACGCGGCCACGAGGTAGGTTGCCGGCAGGGCGATCGCCGCGTCGTCCGGAGGCGCCACTACGAACCAGGCGAGCGCCGTGATCGGTCCGGCCAGCATGCCGAAGGCGGCGACCCAGGTCAGCGGCCGGGTCCAATCCTCGGGATCCTCCGGCGGGACGACCTGGCCGAGACGGACGCTGACTGGGACGACATCGTCCCCGGGGGCGTCGCTCATGCCGCGACGGTGGCCCGCAGGGCGGGGACGGTCGTCAGGCGCAGGCCCAGGATGCGCGCGCCGAGCTCGCGGACCATCCAGCCTGCCTGCGCGGCCAGCGACAGGTCGTCGGACTCGAGGGCCAGCGTGGCCAGCGCGGTGAGCTCTGGCATGGCGCGAGGCGTGTCGAGGTCGTCGTCCATGGCCGCGAGGAAGTGCTCGCGGTGCTCGGCCACGATCGAGTGGAGGTCGGCGGTATCGGCGCGGGCCGGGTCGGCGGGGGCGAGCTCCTCGGCTCGCAGGCAGGCTCGGCGCAGCAGCATCGCCGCATCGGCCGCTC
>JACCWY010000108.1 GCA_013697395.1 Chloroflexota bacterium
GGCGACGGCGACCCCGCATCAGTCCTCGGGCGCATGGCGAGCGTCGATGAGTCCGCCGACGATCGTCACCTGGGCGCTTCCCGTCGACGGGAGCCGCGACCAGTCGATCCCTGTTCATCAGCAAGACGAAGCGCTCGTCCGGTGACCAGTGCGGTGCCCACGCGTTCGCGAGGAGCAGGCGGGGATGCCCTCCGATCGGCGGCACCACGAACGTGTCGGCTCCGCCCGTGTAGGCGACCCGCGTCCCATCCGGTGCCCACGAGGGCCCCGCGGTGGTGCCGTGGTTGCTGCGGTTATTGGCGAGCACCCGCTGGCCCGATCCTCCCGCATCGACCAGTTCGAGCGTCCAGGAGTCAGGCTCCCGGAGGCGGACGTACGCGAGCGTGGTCGCGCGCGGCGACCACGCGACACCTGGATGAAGCCGCGCCTGTGCACGACCACGCGCCTTTCCGGGCCCTCCGCGTCCACGACCTCGATTGCGCCAGACTCGGACCCCGAGGCGACGACGGCCAGCTGTCGGCTATCCCGCGACCAGCTCGGACTCGAGTGCGACTGCGGTCCGTCGGTCAACTGGCGCCGATCGCCGCTCTTGACGTCGAGGACGAAGAGCTGTGCCTCGCGTCCGAGTCCGCCATCGCCGCAGCCGGCGTCACGGATCCCTCCGAGCGAGCTCCACTACGACGACACGGCGTACCTCGTCTCGCCGACCGCGGGGGTGTTCTCGATGGCCAACGCTCGAGGAAGGTGCGCGCACGCGGGCCGGAGTCGCTTGCGAGGCTCGTCCGAAGCGCAACTGAGACGTTGCGCATCTCCTTTGCGCTCGCAGCGGGAGTCAGAGGCCGGGCCACAGGACGGCGCGGAGAGTGCCACCTCGTTCGTGGATGCGGCAGTCTCGACGCGTGCTTCCGTGGGCGCCGGCTCTTAGCTCAGCCGGCCGATTCGCCGTCCCAGTAGTCAACCGTCTCGGCGATCCTGAAGACGCCGCCTAGGGTCGAAAGCTTGCCGCTGTCCGGATATGCGCACCCGTATGGCTCCCGCATGGTTGACAGGATGAGCACCCGGGTGACCGCCGCCGACTCGTTGATCAGCTGGTGAGCGCCGTCCGGGCCATCGGGGAACACGACCATGTCCCCGACCGCCAGCACGTCCCGCCCCTCCGGGTGGCGCAGCGTCGGCGTGCCGGCCAGCACCAGCAGGCATTCCTCGTTACCGATCTCATAGTGGTAGGGGCCGTTGCGCTCACCGGGGTCGAACTCATACACGGTCCCGCCGAGCAACTCGCCGCCGAGCAGCGGCCCGAGCTGCCGGTAACGGGTCCGGAACCCGGGCGGACCCCCCGCCTCGACCGCGACCTCGACCGCCGTCGCGTTGACCACCGGTCACGGCGTCGCGCTCATTCGCCATCCCAGTAGTCGACCGCGTCGCCGCGGCGGAAGTCAAGCCGGTCCGGGCCGCCGCCGGGCGGTCGCACGCCGAGCTTGTCGGAGTCCGGATAGACGGACACCGAGGCCGCCCCGGCTGCGCCCACCCCGGAGAACATCACCACGCGACCGGGCCCGCGGACCGCGTGGGCCCCGTCCGGGCCGCTCGGAAAGCAGACCAGCTCGCCGGGGGCAAGCGCGCGCTCGCCGGCCGGGTCGCGCAGGCTCGGCGCGCCGGCGACCACGTACAGCCACTCCTCGACCCCGTGGTGGTAGTGGTAGGGGAACGTCCACTGGCCGGCGGGCAGCTCGTAGACGCTGGCGCCGAACCACCGCAGGCCGAGTTCGCGCGCCACCCCACCACGGCCGCGCCAGGCGTACCCGGAGCGGTCTTGCCGTCCCGGAAGCTCGCCGGTCAGGACGTTGAAGCGCTGCATCGGCCGCATTCTCCCAGCAAACGCTTCCCCTTGTCGCCTACGCAGGTGCGAGCGGCAAACTGCTGCTCGCTACCGGAGGCGGCAGTCTCGCGGGGGCCCGACTCAGCCCGCCGAGCGTTACTGTTCCGGACGAGCACCGGCCGTCGTTGCCAGTGCCAGCGTTGTTGCCGCTCGCACAGCGAGCGGAAGTCCCGGGGCGTGGGTCCGCCTCCGTCGTTTGTGCGTCGATCGCGTTAAGTGTTGCCGGTGGCTGTCCGAGATCGCTCCGGTGATTTGCCGGCCGAACCGACCGTCAGGTCGTGGTCGTTCGTCTGGAATCCGTAGGCGCGTCGTTGCTATGCACGCCGCGACCACAGGACTCAGCGACGTTGCGGCGACACTGCTGGGGGCAACGGACACCCTTGCCGACGAACGCCACGTCGTCGTCCGCGGAGCGACCGAGCGGCTCGTCGAAGAAGAGCTATTCGCGCAGCCCCGCGCGAGTCTTGGCGAGGAGTGGGCTGCCGCCTACGAG
>JACCWY010000150.1 GCA_013697395.1 Chloroflexota bacterium
GTCGACGACGATGCCGGCACCCGGGCGCGGGAATGGGATCAGTCGCCAGGTGCCCTCCGGTAGGGTGACCTCGGCCGCGTATGAGGACTCGTCGACCCGGACCAGGGTGATCGGCAGGTTGCCCGCATCTCCTCGAAACTCGAGCAGGCCCTCGATCGGGCTCTCCGGCCCCCAGGTGGCCGGCTGCGTGTGACGGGCGTCGTCCCACATGCGGACGACGATGGTCACGACACCGCCGTCGACCGGGTCGGGAGGTGACACCTCGACCGAGAAGTAGGGCATCTTCGCGGCGGCCGCACCAACGGCCAGGAGGAAGGCCGCTACCAGGCCGAGGACGACCGGCCGGATGACGCGATGTCGCATGCTCCTCATACACCGGCGCCCGACCCGCGGTTCCGTCCTCCGCGCACTAGAATCGGGTCGATGTCCCCCGACGCCGCTCCGAGCACGCCGCAGCGCCCGCGGCTCGCCCCGCAGGAGATCCTGGACCGCCTCAATCCGCCGCAGCGCGAGGCGGTCAGCCACCTGACGGGCCCGCTCCTGATCCTGGCCGGAGCGGGGAGCGGCAAGACCCGGGTGCTGGCCTATCGGTTCGCGTACCTGGTTGCCACCAGCTACAAGCCCTGGCAGATCGTGGCCGTGACATTCACGAACAAGGCCGCGGGCGAGATGCGCGACCGCATCGCGGGCCTCATCGGCGACGACGCGGCGCGCGAGGCGACGATCGGCACCTTCCATGCCATCTGCGCGCGGATCCTGCGGCGCGACGGCGACAAGATCGGCCTGACCCGCAGCTTCACGATCTACGACCGGGCCGACCAGGTCGCGCTCACCAAGAGCGTGCTGCGACGGCTCGACCTGGACGAGAAGCGGTTCAGCCCGGCCGGGATGCTGGCCTGGATCGGCCAGCGCAAGGACGAGCTCGCCGACGTGGCGACCGCCACGCGGCAGGCGGCCAACTACTACGACGAGACGGCCGCGCGGGTGTACGAGGGCTACCAGCGCCAGCTCGGGGAGGACGACGCGGTCGACTTCGACGACCTGCTCATGCGAACCGTGTTCCTGTTCGAGCAGCACCCGGAAGTGCTCGCGCGCTACCAGGGACGCTGGCAGCAGATCATGGTCGACGAGTACCAGGACACGAACCGCGCCCAGTATCTGCTCTGCCGGCACCTGGCGGCGAAGCACAAGAACCTGGCGGTGGTCGGCGACGACGACCAGTCCATCTACTCCTGGCGCGGGGCCGACCTTCGCAACATCCTCGACTTCGAGGCCGACTACCCCGATTGCAAGGTCGTGAAGCTCGAGCAGAACTACCGATCGACACAGACGATCCTGGACGCGGCGCACGCGGTCGTGTCGCGCAATACCGGCCGCAAGGACAAGCGGCTGTGGACCGATCGCGGCAGCGGGACGCAGATCACGCTCTTCGACGCCTATAACGAGTACGAGGAGGCGGAGTTCGTCGCTCGCCAGGTCGAGAAGCTGGTCGGCGGAGCGGGCCGCGGGAGCATGGCGCGCCTGCTGACCAGCCGGGCCGACGACGAGGACGGCAGCCTCCGCTACGGCGACGTGGCCATCGCCTATCGGATCAATGCCCAGAGCCGCGTCCTCGAGGAATCGCTGATGCGGTTCGGGATTCCGTACCAGCTCGTTGGCGGCACCCGCTTCTACGAGCGGCGCGAGGTCAAGGACGCCCTCGGCTACGTGCGACTGGCGCGCAACCCCGGCGACCGGGTCGCGCTGGAGCGAATCATCAACGTGCCGGCGCGCGGCATCGGCGCCAAGACGCTCGAGGAGCTGCGCGCCTGGTCGGAGTCGCGCGACGTCAGCCTGTGGCGGGCGGTCGAGGACGGCGGCGAGAACCCGAACCTGGCGCCGCGGTCGCGCGCCCAGCTGGCGGTCTTCGCCGACCTGATGCGTGGGTTGATGGCCATGGTGCCGAACGAGCCGCCCTCGGCCATCTTCGATGCCGCGCTCGAGCGCTCCGGCCTGCAGGCAGCGATCGTCGATGGCACCGACGAAGGCGAAGAGCGCTGGGCCAACGTCACCGAGCTGCGCAACCACGCCGCGGAGTTCGACGAGATCGCAGCACCCGAGGGCCTTGCCCGATTCCTGGAGGAGGTGGCGCTCGTCAGCGATCAGGACGAGCTCACCGACGCGCCCGATCGGGTCACCCTCATCACGCTGCACGCTGCCAAGGGGCTCGAGTTTCCCGTCGTCTTCATCGTCGGCATGGAGGAGGGACTGCTGCCGCACCGGCGCGCCCTGGAGGACGAGCGCGAGCTCGAGGAGGAGCGTCGCCTTGCCTATGTCGGCATGACGCGCGCGAAGGATCGGCTGTACCTGGTCCATGCCCACCATCGGTCCACCTACGGCGTCGGTGCGCAGTCCGATCCGTCCCGCTTCCTGGCCGAGCTGCCGGAGGAGCTGCTTGCGGCCGAGCGTTCCGCCGCGCCGTTCCGCCGCGGCGGCGATTGGCCCCGCGGGACCGACGACGACGGCTCGTGGCTGCCCGGCGGCTACCGGTCGCCGACGCGCCGTGTCAACGAGCCGCTGCGACCGATCGCCCTGCCGGACATGGCGGGACCGCCCTCTTCGCGGCCGGTGGGCCGGCAGCTGGACGCCGCCCGTGAGCGGGTTGACTCGGCCACGTACGCCACGACCGAGGCGGTGGACCTCGGCAGCGGAACCTTCTCGGCTCCAGGTGCGGGCGACGCGCTGGGCGCCGAGGAGGACCCGACCTGGAAGGCGGGGGACCGGGTCAAGCATCGGCGCTTCGGGGACGGCATCGTCGTCAGCAGCCGGATCGTGAAGGGTGACGAGGAGGTGACCGTTGCCTTCGTGGGCGAGGGCGTGAAGCGGCTCATCGCCGCCTACGCCGGCCTCGAGCGCGCCTGACAGGGGACCGATGGGCACCGATCGCCTGGTGGAAGAGCTGCGCGGCGAGCGCGATGCTCTCTTCCGCGTGCTCGACGCGGTTGCGCCGGAGTCCATGACGACGCCCGGGCTCGTCGGTGAGTGGAGCGCTCGGGAGCTCATCGCCCATCTCGGCTACTGGGCGGGGCATGCAGTCGAGGCGATCCACGCGGTCGAGACCGGCCACGCCGGCGAGTTCGGCGCCGATCAGCCCTCGGTTGACGACGTCAACGCCACCGTCGCCCGCATCGCCCGCCAGGCGAGTCTCGCGACGGTTCGCAAGCGGGAGGCGGCATCGGTTGATGCCTTCGACGAGCGGCTGCGCGGCATGGATGCGTCGCTCCTGGCGACCCGTCTGCCCCATCACGGCCTGGCGCTGGAGGAGGCGATCCGCGAGGACGGCGCGTCGCATTACCGCGAGCACGCCGACGAGCTGCGCCGCGTCCTCGGGGAGCGAGCGAGTGGCTGACCGCACGGCGCTCCTGGCCGACCTGGATGAGGCGCGCGACACGTTCCACGAGATCCTGGCCGAGGTGGATGTCGAGCTCGCCACCGTCCCCGGCGTCATGGATGACTGGAGCGTCCGGGACATCGTCTTCCACCTCGCTGCCTGGTGCGAGCACGCCGCCGGGGCGCTCGCCCTTGCCTCCACCGGGCGCGGAGCGGACTTCGCCTACTCGGCCGGCGAGACCGATGCGATGAACGAGCGTTACCTGGCCGACGGGCGCGCCGTGTCCCCGGCCGATGCGCTGCGCCGCGAGGAGGCCGCCTTCGCCGCATTCCGGGCGCGGATCGCGGAGCTCGAGCCCGCCCTGCTGCGACAGCGGCTGGGCAACGGGGACAGCGTCGAGGAGGTCATCGTTTACGACGGGCCCGAGCACTATGCCGAGCACGCCGAGCACCTCCGGGCGTGGTTCGGGTTCGAGGCCGAGCTGGAGGACGACCGATGACGACCACCGAGCCATCGGCGCGCGCCGCGGAGCTGAGCGCGATGCTGAACGAGGCGAACCATCGGTACCACGTGCTGGATGCGCCG
The DNA here is from genome assembly GCA_013697395.1 of Chloroflexota bacterium. Lineage (GTDB taxonomy): Bacteria > Chloroflexota > Limnocylindria > QHBO01 > QHBO01 > JACDBZ01. The sequence goes on from JACCWY010000150.1 coordinate 3,956, forward strand.
ACCATCAGCGACCGCGAGTACGACCTCCGCTTCAAGGAGCTGACCGAGCTGGAAGCGGCGCACCCGGAGCTCGTCGCCGACGACTCGCCGACCCAGCGCGTCGGGGCGCCGGTCGAGGGCGGCTTTCCATCGGTCCGTCACGACGTTCCGATGCTCAGCCTCGGCAATGCCTTCGGTGCCGATGACCTCCGCGAGTTCGACAGCCGTGTCCGGCGGGGGCTTGGTCGCGGCGCGGCCGATGGGCCGGTCACGTACGTGTGCGAGCTCAAGATCGATGGGCTCGCGATCAGCCTGCGCTACGAGGGCCGCCTGTTCGTGCGAGGCGCGACGCGGGGCGATGGCACGACCGGGGAGGACGTGACCGCGAACCTGCGCACCGTGCGCGCGATCCCGGTGCGCCTGCACACCGATCCGCCCGGCGAGCGGCTCGAGGTGCGCGGCGAGGTGTTCATGCCGCGCGGCGCGTTCGCCGCGCTGAACGAGCAGCTCGAGCGGGAGGGAAAGCCGCTGTACGCCAACGCCCGCAACACGGCGGCGGGCACGGTGCGCCAGAAGGACCCCGCCGTCACCGCCAGCCGCCGCATGAGCGTGTGGACCTACCAGCTCGTGGGGGCGCACGGGCTCGAGACGCATTCCGAATCGCTCGAGCTGCTCGGCCGGCTCGGCTTCCCGGTCAACCCGCACATTCGTCGCGTCGACGGCATCGATGCGGTCATCGCCTTCACGGAGGAATGGAGCGAGGCGCGCAAGGACCTGGACTACGAGACGGACGGGATCGTCATCAAGGTGGACTCGCTCGCCGAGCAGCAGGAGCTCGGCTTCGTCTCGCGTGCGCCGCGCTGGGCCACCGCGTACAAGTTCCCCGCCGAGCAGGTCACCACCAAGCTCGAGGAGATCGAGGTCTACGTCGGTCGCACCGGTGCGTTGACTCCTGTGGCACACGTCACGCCCGTGTTCGTCGGCGGCACGACGGTGCGGAACGCCACGCTCCACAACATCGATGAGATTCGGCGCAAGGACCTGCGGGTGGGCGACACGGTCGTGCTCCAGCGCGCCGGGGACGTCATCCCGGAGGTCGTCAGCGCCGTCGTCGACGCCAGGGACGGGTCCGAGGCCGAGTGGCAGATGCCGGCGACCTGCCCGGTATGCGGCACGGAGGCGGTGCGGGAGGAGCCCGACGTCGTGACCCGCTGCCCGAACCCGTACTGCCCGGCCCAGCGGATCGGAGGCCTGCTCCGCTTCGCCGGTCGGGGCGGCATGGACGTCGACGGGCTCGGCTACAAGATCATGCTCCAGCTGGTCGAGCGCGAGCTGGTCCGCGATCCGGCCGACGTGTTCCGCCTCGACGCCGGCGCGCTCGAGGGCCTGGAGCGCCTCGGGCGCAGGAGCGCGGAGAAGCTGGCCGAGTCGATCCAGAGCGCCCGTCGCCGGCCCCTGGCCCGCATCCTCAACGGCCTCGGCATCCGCCACGTCGGTGAGCAGACGGCGGTCGACCTCGCCGCGTGGCTGGCGACGGAGATCGCTCGACAGGACGGCGAGACGGACGCCGCCTGGACGCGCCGCGCGGCCGACAAGCTGCGCGACGCATCGGTCGATGAGCTGACGGCCGTGTTCGGGATCGGCCGGGTGGTGGCTGAGGCGATCGAGCGCTTCTTTGCCGACGAGCACACCCGTGACACGCTCCACCGCCTGCTCGACGCCGGGGTGATCGCCGAGGCGCCGGCACCGGGAGCGGGGCTCGCCCCGACCGAGGGCCCGCTGCTCGGGAAGACCCTCGTCGTGACCGGCACCCTGCCAGGCTTCAGCCGGTCCGAGGCTGAGGAGGCGATTCGCGCCGCCGGTGGGCATCCCGCCGGATCGGTCAGTGCCAGCACCGACTTCCTCGTTGCCGGCGACAAGGCCGGCAGCAAGCTGGCGAAAGCGGAGAAGCTCGGCGTGGTCGTGCTGGACGAGGACGGATTCCGAGCATTGCTGGAAAGGGGACCAAGCACATGACAGATATCCGCACCGCCATCGAGGGCGCGGGCGCGTACCTGACAGAGCATCCCGAGGAGGCGCGCTACACCGATTCGGCTGCCACCGCGCGCATGGACGGTGGCCTGCGCATCCGGGTCACCGGCCCGGCGGCCGAGGAGCTTCTCACCGACATGCCGGGCGCGGTCGGCGGGGACGCATCCGCCCCGAGCCCCGGCTGGTACCTGCGTGCCGCAGTCGCTGCCTGCGTGACGTCGCTCGCGGTCATGCGGGCGGCGCAGCTGGACATCGCCGGCTTTGGCTGCGAGGTCGACGTCGACAGCGAATCGGACGACCGCGGCATCCTGGGCCTCGACGCGGCGACCCCGGCCGGGCCGCTCTCGACCCGGATCGGATTCCGGATCTGGTCCACCGACGCTGATCCGGACCGGCTGCGCGCCGTGGCCGAGTGGGCGGTCGCCCACTGTCCGGTCTCGGATGCGGTGCGTCGCGCCGTCCCGCTGACGGTCGAGATCGACGTCGAGTGAGGTCTCCGATCTCGGTCCGCGACGCCACGCCGGGCGACGCGGCCGCCATCGGTCGCGTGGCGCGCGCCTCGTGGCGCGAGACGTACCGCGACATCCTCGAGCCGGACTTCATCGATGCCTTCCTGGCCCGCAACTACAGCGAGACGGCGCTTGCCGGTGCCGCGGAGGCTGCCGCGGCTCGTGAGGGCGCCACCTTCCTGGTCGCCGAGCGCGATTTCGAGGTCGTCGGCTATCTCGAATTCGGGCATGGTCCACGCGGGCCGGAGCTCTTCCGCGTCTACGCCGATCCGGCGCACTACGGCACCGGCGTCGGTTCGGCGCTGCTGGCGGAGCTGCACCGGCTGCTGGCTGGCCGGGTCACGGCCTACGTCCTCGACGTCCATTCCCGGAACGAGCGCGGTCGGGCGTTCTACGACCGCAACGGCTTCGTCGCCGTGGGAGGTGGTGACACGCCCGACTGCGACCTCACCCTGCGCCGCACGCTGGACTAGCGGCGGCGGCCGGCCATGCGCAGCGCGTCGGGCCGCCGGCGAAGGCGGAGCATCGCCCCGATCCCGACGAGCGGCCCGAGAGCCAGGATCGCGAAGGCCAGCGTCCACGCCCCGCGGTCGGTCGGATCGAGCACGCCGACGCCGACGTCGTGACGCCGGTGAGGAGGAATCCGGCTGCCGTCTGCAGCGCGAGCGCCGATCCGGCGGTGCCCGGCGGTGCCAGCTCGCTGATGGCCGTCGAGAACTGGGCGGAGTCGGCGACGACCGTGATGCCCCAGACCACCACCACCGCCAGCAGGACGATGGTCGGCGCGCCGAACAGGAGGCCGGCCGCGACCGCGCTGGAGCCCGACAGTGCCATGGCCGCGATCGTGAGCGTCGTGCGGCCGAGACGGTCGGCGAGGGCGCCGGCCGCAACGCAGCCGATCGCGCCGGCCGCGACCACCAGGAACGCGACGGCGCTGGCGCCCTCGGCGTCCACATCCCCGGAGATGGCGAGGCTGGCGGCGATGAAGGCCGGTACCCAGGTCCACATCGCGTACAGCTCCCACATGTGCCCCAGGTAGCCAAGATTCGCCAGCTGGACGCTGCGCTCGCCGAGCGCGGTGCGAGCCATCCGCAGGCTCAACCGGGCCGCCGGCGTCGTCAGCGGGCCCTCGCGCACGCCCCACCACGCGAGCGCTCCTGCGGCAAGGCACGGAACGGTCGCGGCGAGTACGACGATCCGCCAGTCGAGGCCGGCCAGAGCGCCGCCGGCGCGAAGCAGGTGCGGCGCCGCCGATCCGAGCGTGATGGCGCCGATGAGGACGCCGACCGCCAGGCCGCGCCGCCCGCCGAACCAGCCCGCGAGCACCTTCATGGCCACCGGGTAGACCGCAGCGATCCCGGCGCCGCTCAATGCACGCAGCGGAATCGCCGTTGCGAGGTCGACGGCCAGCAGGGCGAAGGCCGCGTTCGCAACCGCCGCAAGCACCGCCCCGCCGGCGATCAGGCGCCGGGCCGGGATGACGTCCGCGGCCCCGGTGAAGGCAACGACCAGCGCCCCGACCACGAAGCCAAGCTGCACGGCGACCGTCAGGAGCGCCGTCTCGAGCTGGCTGATCTGCCACTCCGCCGCGATGAGCGGCGCGACGGATGCGGCGCTGAACCATGGGACGAGCGCCAGGAGAACGGCAGCGGCCAGGATCGCCAGCTGGCGCCAGCCACCGCCCGGCTCCTCCGCGGGAAGGGACGTCACTCGGCTGCAGGGCTCGGGCTCATCCGTCGCCCTCGGCCAGGAAGGACTCGACGAGCGGGTCGTAGCCACGGAACGAGCTGCGCACCGTGTGCCCGCAGGCCGGATCGGTGACCAGCAGGGCGCCCGCAATACCGTCCGCCACGAGCTGCGTCGACGGCAGCGGCACGACCTGGTCCTGCTCTCCGGCCAGGACGAGGGCCGGAACGTCGATCTCGCCCAGTCGATCGGTCACGAACGAGCTCGGATCCAGGGTCGCCCGCAGCTCGCCGATGAACCGCTCCGGCGTGGCCGGCCGCGGCTGGAGTCGCGCCGCCGCCGCGAACGAGCTCGCCTCGTCCTCGGAGGCGGCCTTCATCTGCCGCGCCATCATCGCGAAGAACGTGCCCCAGTCGCCCGCTTCGGCCAGCTCGATCCAGCGGCGCATGCGCGCGGCCATCGGCGAGTCCGAAGGCGACTCGGCGGCCACGGCGGCCAGCACCAGGCGCTCGACCAGCTCAGGGTGGTCGACCGTCAGCCACAGGCCGATCCGGCCGCCCCCGGACTCGGCCTCGATGGCCACGGTGCGCAGCTCGAGAGCGTCGAGGACCGTCGCCACCCCGTCGGCGATCACGCGCGGATGCATGATCCGCTCGGCATCGGCCGCATCGTCAGGGATCGGGCGTCCCAGGATCGTCACACCACGGGCGCGCGTCCGGCCCTCCCAGCGACGCCGGAGCACCTGCTCGGTGCCGGCCAGCGACCGCATCCCCGTCTCGATCCCGCCCAGCACCACGAGGGGCGTTCCGCCGCCGCCCGGAAGACCGAACGCCTCGATCTGTCCGCCCGGGATCGGCAGCGCCCGCGTCGTCATCGGCGTCCATCCTGCCAGATCGGCCGGAGTCTTCGCGCCTGTCGGGGCTCGTTCGGACTGCACGACTGCAGGCGTCCGTCGCCGGCGCCGGCAGGCGCTACCATCGGTGCATGGCCTCCATCAGCCGCTCCGACGTCGAGCACGTCGCCCACCTCGCACGCCTCCACCTGACCGATGAGGAGCTCGACCGCATGCAGGCGCAGCTCTCGAACATCCTCGAGGCCATCGAGACGCTGCAGGAGGTCGACACCAGCCACGTCGGCCCCACCGCCAGCGTCATCCAGCTCGAGAACGTGATGCGCGCCGACGAGGCGCGGGCGGGCATCGATCGCGAGGCCGCGCTCGGCAACGCACCGCTCCGCGAGGGCCAGTTCCTGCGCGTGCCGACGGTCCTGGAGGAAGGCCGATGACCGCGTCCGCGACGGCTTTCCCCTCAGACATTCACCGGGGGCCTGTTATCACGGAAAGCAGCAGCCTGGCGCCCCCGCCGGCCCGGCCGAATCTCAGCAAATCTGCGCACTTTGTCCTCGGAGCGCCCCCTCGTCGGGTCCGTACCCCCGCTAGCAGTCTCACGGTGCATATCTGCGAGGAAGCCGCCCGATGAGCGGCCCCCTCCCCCTCGCCGACCGCACGATCACCGAGGTCGCGGCCGCGCTGCACGCACGCGAGACGAGCTCCCGTGAGCTGACCGATGCCTGCCTGGACCGCATCGAGCGGGATGGCCAGCGCCTGAACACCTTCCTGGCCGTCGGCGCCGATGCCGCTCGCTCCGCCGCCGACGCCGCCGATGCCGCGCTCGAACGCGGTGAGGGAGAGCACCGTCCCCTGCTTGGCATCCCGTTCGCGCTGAAGGACATCTTCGTCACCCGCGCGCTCGACGACGACGGCCGGGACATCCCCGGCGGCCTCCCGACCACGGCGGGGTCGTTGATCCTGAAGGGCTATCGGTCCCCGTTCGCCTCCGCCGCCGAGGAGCGGCTGCGCGACGCCGGGACCATCCTGCTGGGCAAGACCAACTGCGACGAGTTCGCGATGGGCTCCTCGAACGAGAACAGCGCGTACGGCCCTGTTCACAACCCATGGGACGAGACCACGGTGCCGGGTGGCTCCTCGGGTGGCTCGTCCGCCGCCGTGGCGGGCGGCCAGGCGTACTTCGCGCTCGGGACCGATACCGGCGGCTCGATCCGACAGCCGGCGTCCCTGACCGGCACGGTCGGCCTCAAGCCGACGTACGGGCGCGTGAGCCGATGGGGCATGGTGGCCTTCGCCAGCTCGCTCGACCAATGCGGGCCGTTCGGGCGCTCGGTGCGGGATGTGGCGAGCGTCCTCGGCGCCATCGCCGGCCACGATCCGCGCGACTCGACCTCGGTCGACACCCCGGTGCCCGACTACGCCGCCGCGCTGACCGGCGAGGTCAGGGGACTGCGCCTCGGGGTGCCGCGCGAGTTCTTCGTGCCGGGCATGGAGCCGGGGGTTGAGGCGGCGGTCCGCGCGGGAATCGACACGCTCCGCGACCTTGGCGCGGACATCGTCGAGGTCTCGCTGCCCTCGACCGATCGCGGCCTGGCGACGTACTACATCATCGCGCCGGCCGAGGCGAGCGCCAACCTGGCCCGCTACGACGGCGTCCGCTACGGGCCATCTGCCGGGGCAGAGGAGCTGTGGGACAACTACGACCGCACGCGCGGCTCCGGCTTCGGCGCCGAGGTCAAGCGCCGGATCATGCTCGGCACCTACGCCCTGTCGGCCGGCTATTACGACGCCTACTACGTCAAGGCCCAGCAGGTGCGCACGCTCATCAAGGCCGAGTTCGACGAGGTGCTCGCGACCGTGGACGCCATCCTGGCTCCGACGTCACCGAACGTCGCGTTCAAGATCGGCGCGAAGGTCGACGATCCGCTGGCCATGTACCTCAACGACGCGTGCACGCTGCCGGTGAACATCGCCGGCCTGCCCGGCGTATCGGTCCCGTGCGGGCTGTCGGAAGGGTTGCCGGTCGGCCTCCAGGTCATCGGTCGCGCCTTCGACGAGGCGACCATCCTCCGGATCGCCGATGCCTACGAGCGCGCGGCCGGGTTCGCCGACCTTCGACCGCCGACCAGCTCTCATGCCTGAGGTCAGCCACGTCCGAATCGCCGTGCCGGAGCAGGGAGCACTGAACCGTATCCTGCGCGAGGGCGGCGCCCAGAGCTTTCCGCAGTGGCTCTACGCCGAGCCGGGCGACGAGCCTCGCTTCCTGTGGTGGGGCGTGCGCGGCGCGCCCACGCAGGTGCTGGAGGTGCCGGCCGCCGACGACGCCAGGTTCGGCCTCTTCCCGCGGCCGGTCGACGACTGGACGGAGGCGCCACGCGGCCTGGTGCTGGCCACCGTCGACCTGGATCGGGCCGTCGCGGACCTGGCGCCCGCATTCGGCGACGCGTGGCACGAGGTCGGCGCCGACGAGATC
>JACCWY010000198.1 GCA_013697395.1 Chloroflexota bacterium
CCCTGGACCCGCCGCGCCGCGTGACGGCACCGCTCTCGGCCGGCGTGGGCTCGACGCTCTCCACGCGCGAACGCGCCGAGTACCACTATGTCGAGCGCGATCTGCGGAACATCGGCATCCTGACCGCAATGATGGCGGTGCTCCTCTTCGTCACCTGGCTCGCGTTCTCAGCCCTCGGCCTCACGGGCTGACCTTCTCTTCGGGGCGTGCGTGCGGTGCTCGATTGATCGAGCAAGGTTCGCGGGAGCGTCCTCCCGTGCGGCGAATGCGCGATGTATCGAGCACTGGCCTGCGCGAGCAGCACGCCGGCGCACCGCTCACGCTGCTCTGTACTCGATTGATCGCGCAGACGACACGCGGCGCGCCCCTGGCGTGCGATTCGCGCGATATATCGAGCCGCAGCCGCCCGTCCTGCCCCCCAAGCCGGAGCCGACGCGAGGGTTTGGAGCCACGAGCTCGTGACTCTCAGGTCGCGGGCTGCGGGTCCCGCGCACTGGTGCCACGTGCGTTGCCGATGGCGATCGTGATGGCGGCAAGAACGAAGAATCCCGCGATGACGGCGACGACAGTCAACGCCACCGTGCCGTATCCGCCGTTGGCCGGATCGAGGAACGGGTACGGGTACCAGCCGTCGAGCGCACCGCGCAATAGCGTCAGTCCCGTCCAGACGATCGGGTACGCCAGCCACAGCAGCGAGTCGCGATAGGTCAGCCGCGATGTCGGTGGATCGACGATCCAATCGAGCACGACGATCACCGGGAAAATCTTGTGGAGCACGAAGTCCACCCAGCCGAGCTGGAGCTGCACGTCGACCCCCGACAGCAGGAAGATGACGACGAAGAATGTGACGGTCAGGTACACCGTCGCCGCCCCGCGCAGCAGCTCCAGCCCACGCGTCCGAGGTCTCCCGCGAGCCAGGAGCACAAGGACGAACGCCGCCACACCGACGATGTTGCTCTGAATGGTGAAGAATGCGAAGAAGCGCGTCGGATTGAACGCGTTGGCGTTCGCGAGCGCCATCGCCTGCGCGACGATCGCCACCAGCACCACGGCCACCGCTCCAGCGCGGACGAGCGTAAGCACCCCGCCCCGATTCATGATCCGGGTATACGCCCCGCCGGGATCAGCGTCAACGGGCTCGTGACTTGCGTCGCTCCTCGAGGCGCAGCCGCCGCAGGCGCTGGAGCCGCTCGCCGATCTTGAGCTCGAGCCCCTCCTCGGACGGCTCGTAGAAGACGCGGCCGACCAGGGCATCGGGCATGTACTCCTGGTCCACGTCGGCATCGGCGTACTCATGAGGATTCAGGTACCCGCGGCCGTACCCGAACTCGCGCGAGAGACGGCGGTGGGCCGCGGGGCGCAAGTGAAGGGGAACCGGCAGGCGGCCGTGCTCCTCGACCTCGGCCAGGGCGGCGAAGTACGCCGTGCCCGCGCGGTTCGACTTCGGCGCCGATGCCACGTAGGAGGCGGCCTGCGCCAGCGCATACTGCGCCTCCGGCAGGCCGATCATCTCGACGGCGTGCATCGCCGCCACGGCGACCTGGAGCGCGCGCGGATCGGCGTTGCCGACATCCTCGGACGCGGCGATCACGATCCGCCGCGCGATGAAGGTCGGATCCTCCCCCGCCGCCACCATGGACGCGCACCAGTAGAGGGCCGCGTCCGGGTCGTTGCCGCGCATCGACTTGATGAAGGCCGAGGCGGCTTCGTAGTGCTGGTCGCCCACCCGGTCGTAGGCGAGGAGCCGCTGCTGGGCGGCCTCGGCAACGCCCTCGGGGGTGATCTCGACGCCTTCGGCCACCACGGCGGCAGCGGCCTCCAGGGTGTTGAGCGCGTTCCGGGCGTCGCCGCCGGCGAGATTCAGGAGGGTGGCCCGAGCCTCGGCCGAGAGCTGGACGCGACTGCCGAGGCCGCGCTCCGCATCGGCCAATGCGCGGTCGACGATCAGCCCGACGGCATCGGCATCCAACGGCTCCAGGCGGTAGACGCGCATGCGGGACAGGAGCGGCGAGTTGATCTCGTAGTACGGGTTCTCGGTCGTGGCGCCGATCAGGGCGATCGTCCCGTCCTCGACGTGCGGCAGCAGCGCGTCCTGCTGGCTCTTGTTGAACCGATGCAGCTCGTCGATGAAGGCGATGGTGTGCCCGCCCGCGTCACGCAGCGCCTTCGCCTCGGCCACGAGGGCACGGATGTCGGCGACGCCGCTGGTGACGGCGGAGAGCTGGCGCCACGTCCCGCCGGCCCGGTCGGCCAGGAGGCGGGCAAGGGTCGTCTTGCCGCTGCCGGGCGGCCCCCACAGGATAAGCGACGGCCGGTGGCCGGGAGTGACGGCCCGCGTCAATGCGCCCTCCTCGCCGACGAGGTGCGGCTGGCCGACGAACTCGTCGAGCGTCCGCGGACGCATCCGGGCGGCGAGGGGCGCATCCGGGATGACCGCGTCGCCGAACAGCTGCTCGGTGGCGTCGGGAGCGGAACGGCGTCGGGGCATGCGCCGATTATGATGCGCGACATGGAACAGAACCTCCGGACCCCCGGTCCGACGCCCATTCCGGCCGCCGTCCGCGAGGCCCAGGCGCAGCCGATGATCGACCATCGTGGGAGCGAATTCGAGGAGCTGCTATCCGAGACCTCGGCCGGTCTCGCTGAGCTCATCGGCACGAGCGGCGAGATCCTGCTGCTGACCGGGTCGGGCTCCGGGGCGCTCGAGGCGGCCGTGGTCAATACCCAGTCGCCGGGCGATCGCGTCCTGGCCGTCAGCATCGGCTCGTTCGGCGACCGGTTCGCGGCCATCGCGACCGCATTCGGCGCGGCCGTCGACCGCTTCGAGGTCGAATGGGGCGCCGCCGCCGATCCTGACCGCCTGCGCGATCACCTGACGGCAGCCGAGCCATACCGCGCGGTGCTCGTCACCCACAACGAGACGTCCACCGGCGTCGCGAACCCCATGCGGGCGCTGGCCGAGGTGGTCCGAGCCGCCCCCGGCGACCCGCTCCTGATCGTCGACGGCATCAGCGGACTCGGCGCGATGCCGTTCGAGATGGACGCCTGGGGCGTCGATCTCGTCGTCAGCGCCAGCCAGAAGGCGTGGATGGCCTCGCCCGGCATCGCGATCGCCGCGCTGAGCGAGCGTGCCCGCGCCGCCGGCGAGGTTGCGCGGATGCCGCGCTTTTACTGGGACTTCGCCGAGGCGCGCACGTGGGCCCAAAAGGGCCAGACCCCGTGGACGCCGGCGATCAGCGTCCTGTTCGGCCTTCGCGTCGGCGTCCGGCGCCTGCGCGAGGAGGGGCGCCAGCGAACCTGGGCGCGCCACGCGGCGATCGCGTCGGGGGTCGTGGCCGGCATCGAGGCGCTCGGCCTGCGGCCGGTGGCCCCCCCGGAGCATCGTTCAGCCACGGTCACGGCGGCCTGGCTGCCAGACGGGATCGAGTGGGGCCCGTTCAACGCCGCCATGCGCGCGAAGAGCCTGGTCATCGCAGGCGGGCAGGGCAAGTGGACCGGCCGGATCCTCCGCTTCGGCCACATGGGGGACGTCGGGATCGACGAGATGGCCGCCGCGCTCGAGATCATGGGCGGCACGCTGCCGCAGTTCGGGCATGTGGCGGACGGCGAAGCCGCCGGCCGGGTGGCGCGCGAGGCGTTCGAGGCGCAGACCGCCGGCGCACGGTGACCGATCGGCGGCTGCTCCTCGTCCGCCACGGAGTGACGGACTGGAACCGCGAGGGGCGTTTCCAGGGTCACCTGGATCCCCATCTCGGCGACGACGGCCGCGCCGAGGCGCAGCTGCTGGCTGAGCGCCTGGCGCGGGCCCCGGACCTTCGGCCGGCGAGGATCGTGAGCTCGACGCTCGCGCGTGCCATGGAGACTGCGGAGGCCATCGGCCGGGTGCTCGGCGTGGAGGTCGAAGCCGATGCCCGCCTCATCGAGATCGGCCAGGGCGACTGGGAGGGCCGCACCCATGCCGACCTCGCGGTCGCCGACGCCGATCGCTACGCGGCATGGCGCCGCGACGCGGGGATCCGCCAGCCGCCCGGCGGCGAATCGATCGTGGCGGCCACCGAGCGGGTGAGCGCAGTCCTCACCGAGCTGGGGTCAGGTCAGGGAAGGTGGCCGATCTGCCTCGTGAGCCATGGTGGCAGCATCCGCATCCTTGCCGACGTCCTGCTCCGTGGTGCCAGCGTCGCGCCGTGGTCGCTCGACGTCGACAACGCGTCGCTGGGCCTGTGCACCGCGATCGAGGACCGGGGATGGCGCCTCGATCGCTGGAACGACACGCTCCACCTGCTCGGTCGCACCCCCACGCACGTCGACGAGGCCGAGGGCCGTCCGCTGGCGATGTAGCGGCCGTCAGTCGCGCCGTCGCACGAGGCTGCGCAGCCAGCGGCGGATGCCAAGACCGAGGAGCGGCAGTCGCAGGCTGGCCCACGCCCGCTCGAGCCGCGACGTTGCGGCCGCCGTCATGCGCCGCCCGGAATAGGACTGCCAGACCTTGCCGTCGGCCACCGTGCGGATCGGTTCGGTGTGCCGCGGCAGCTGCTCCTCGAGCCAGCCAGAGTACTCGTAGATCGTCTCGGATGGTCGTGGCCCCACGCCCGCGCGGCCGGCGGCCAGGGTCAGGCGCTCCCAGGCTCGGTCCCCTGCCGGGAGAAGCTGCCAGCGGCGCTGCAGGTGGCGGAATCGCAGCCACACGAACGCTCCGGCCCCCAGCACCAGCACCCCGATGAGGAGCGCGTTGCCGGTGCGCGCCTGGTCCGCCTGGGTCGGGGCATCCGGGTTGGCCGCATCGACGCCGCCCTCGACCAGGTCGAATGACGGCAGGGGATTCGCGGCGGGGTCGCGGAGATCATCGAACTCGAAATCGCGCGGGTCGTCCAGGCGTGGCGGCCGGGTGACGGTCGGATCCCCCGTCGCGCGGGTGAACTGCGGGTTGATCCCCTTCGTCGCCTCGAAGATCTGCCAGCCATAGCCGGGAAAGTAGACCTCCGCCCAGGCGTGGGCATTGGCCTCGCGGATGAGGAACGTATCGTCCTCCTGCCGCTCCCCGGGCGCGAAGCCGACGGCAACGCGGGCCGGCAGCCCGACCGAGCGAGCCATGACGACCATCGCGCTGGCGTAGTACTGGCAGTAGCCGGTCCGCCCGTTCTCGTCGAACAGGAAGAAGTCGACGAGGTCGCGGTCCGGCGGAGGCGCGGGAGCGGTCGTCGCGTACGTGAACCGCTCGTCCGTGTGCAGGAAGTCGGCGAGCGCCTCCGCCCGCTCGTACGGGTTGGTGGCCCCTGCGGTGACCTGGCGGGCAAGCTCGGCAGTCGCCTCGCTGGTCCCGGTGGTGTCGAGGTAGAGGTCCCGGACCACCGGCGGGTAGTCCTCGCCGGCGAGCGCGAGCTGCGCGGCAGTCACCTGGCTCAGCGCGACGTCGACCTGGTATCCCTCCCCCGGCCCGATCGGGTTGGCCGCCTCGATGCCGCCCAGCACCGGTTGCCCGGCCGGCTCGTGGATGAGGATCGGCGCGTAGATGGAGAGCGGGACCCCGGTCGTGAACAGGTTTCGCCCGAGGGTCTGGTGCATCTGGATCGCGATCCGCTCGAGCTCGAAGGCCTCCACCTCGGTCGGGCGCTCGGGCGAAGGGACGGTGAAGAGCGGGTCGCCCGGCGCGACCGGCCGGCGGGTGCTCTCGGTGCGCTCGAAGCCACGGCCGTTGTAGAGGTCGTACGTTGCCGTCCGCAGGTAGACCGGGCGCGAAGCGGAGACCGTGAGCGCCTCGTCGTCGTTGCTGATCCACGTGCCGGACACGGTGAAGCTCGACCCGAAGCTGTTGCCGGTGATCCGCGACTGTGGATTCGTCAGCCCGCCGAAGGCACCCTCGAACTGGTCGCGCACCGTGGTCCACACGCCGTCGAAGCTGCGCCACGCGCTGGTCAGCGGTGCGGCCACGGCGACGCTGGTCAGGACCCAGGCCAGCACCACGCTGGTTCCCGCGAAGACGATGCCGGAGCGCAGGATCGCCGCCGGAACCTCCAGGTTCTCGTTCACGCGGCGTCGCTGCCAGCCGTCCTGGCGGTCGACGAGGGCCGCGCGCAGCCAGAGCAGCAGGGCCGCGATCACGAACAGGACGAGATGCCCGAAGAGGTCAGTGAAGGTGGCCGACAGGTTGACGATCATCGCGGCGCCGAGGAGGACGATGGCGTCGAGCACGCGATTGTGCCGGTACACGGCATACGCCGCCATGAACGCGGTCGACCACATCAGGGCGCCCAGGCCGATGGCGTACGGCGACAGCTCGGCTGGGTAGCCGGTGTCCAGCACGACGTAGGTCCAGCCAACGAGGTCGTCGCGCAGGGCCTCGACACGGGCGACCTGGCCCAGTTCCGGGTGGTACTCGCCGCCGATGGCCCACAGCACAACGGCTGCTCCCGCCACCGCGGCGATGGGCAGCGTCCCGACCACCCTGAGCGGCAGCACGCCGAGGACTGCGCCGGCGAGAATGGCCCACAAGGCGACCGGCGGCAGGAACTCCAGCTGGTCGAGCCACTCCGCTCCCTGCACGGCCCAGGTCAGGGCGAGCGCCATCACGATCAGCAGGCCCAGGCTCAGCCAGCCGGCCTTCGGATAGAGCACCCGCTCGCGCAGGTCAGACACGGGTGCGCTGCCTGCCGCCGATGGCCTCGGCGATGTCGTCGCCGCGGCGCACGACGCGATGCTCGACGTCGTACTCGGCCAGGGCATGCCGTACCGCCGCGAGCTCGGCTCGAGAGTGGTCGTCCGGCTCGACGCCGATGTAGGACGCGCGGTTGAGGAGGATCACGATCGCCGCAACGCCCCGGCGGCGGAGCGCTGAGAGGCCGCGCACCCAGGTCCGATCGGTGGAGCCGGTGACGATGCACAGGGTCATGCCGCGCCGCAGCTGCGGCAGGGTTGCGCTCAGCACCTCGGCCAGCGGGTTGGCGCCGTCGGCCTGCACGTTGGCGAGCAGGTGGAGCAGCTTCTGCTCGACCCGCGGCCCACGGTCCGGCTGGTGGATCTGAAGTCGCCGCGCGGACGCGGTCATCGCCACGGCGCGGTTGTCGGACAGTGTCCGCATCGCGATCGAGGCGGCGACCGTCACCGCGGTCTCGACCGACGCATCGATCCCGATGCCGGCGTGGACCGCCCGCTCCAGGTCGAGCAGGATCCAGAGGTCCGCCGCCTGCTCGAGGTCGAACTCCTTGACGTGCAGCTCGCCGTGGCGCGCGCTCGACAGCCAGTGGATGCGGTTGATGGCGTCGCCGTGGGTGTACGGCCGCACGCCGCTCACCAGGGGCGTGGCGGCCTCGTAGCGGCGCCGCATCGGGGTGGTCCCGTCGATCGGCGACGGCGGGAGGCGCCAGTTCGGCAACGGCACGACCCGCGGGAAGACGACCACGCTCGTCGGCGATCCGACCATCATCTCGGTGCTGAACAGCCCGAACGGGTCACCGGTCCGGACGCGCAGCGGCCCGAGCCGGTAGCTGCCGCGCCGGGTCAGCGTGACCTTGGCCAGCCACTGTCGAGTGCTGTGCGCCGGGATGCCGATCACGCGGCCCGGAAGGCTGGCCGCAGGGGTCGACTCGTTCCAGCACTCGATCCACGCCTTTCCCCAGCGGTCGTGGTTCTCCACGCGGTAGATCGCCTGGAGCACCTCGCCGACGTGGGTGCGCGGGTTGAGGACGCGGTAGTCGGCCCGAACGTCGCGCAGCCCGCGGCGAGCGTAGAGCCAGGAGCCGATGCCGATGGCCGCCATCAGGTAGGTGAGGAAGAAGAGGAAGTCGATGCCCGTGCTGAACGCGGCGACGACGAGCGCCGTGCCCAAGAACAGGAGCCGGAGGTGGCGGCTGAAGAGCGCCATGGGGGCGGCGCCTAGGAGATCCGGGCCCGGTTGGTCTCCGCCGCGGCGGCATCGGCCACCGGCACCGAGGCAAGAATCTCTCGCACGATCTGCTCCGGGTCCACCTCGCGCAGGGAGGCCTGGCTCTTGACGATCAGGCGATGCGCGAGCACGGCCACGGCCAGCTGCTTCACGTCGTCGGGGATGACGTAGTCGCGTCCCTCGAGCGCCGCATAGGCCTGGGTCGAGCGATACAGGTTGAGCGAGCCGCGTGGCGACGCCCCCAGGTATACGTCGGGATGCTCGCGCGTCGCGTGCACGAGACGGACGATGTACTCGGCCACGGCCTGGTCGACGTACACCTCCTTGATGGCGGCCTGCATCTGGCGCAGCTCGTCCAGGCCGAGCACCTGGGTGACCTCGCTCAGCGGGTGACGGCGCTTCTGCTCGTCCAGGATGACGATCTCCTCCATCGCCTTCGGGTAGCCGAGCCGCAGACGCAGCATGAACCGGTCGAGCTGCGCCTCCGGCAGCGCGAAGGTGCCCTCGTACTCGATCGGGTTCTGGGTGGCGATGACCATGAACGGCGTCGGCATCGGGTAGGTGACGCCGTCGATGGTGGCCTGCCGCTCCTCCATGCATTCCAGCAGCGCGCTCTGCGTCTTGGGCGTCGCGCGGTTGATCTCATCGGCCAACACGACCTGGGCCATGATCGGTCCGGGGCGGAACTCGAACTCGGTCGTCTTCTGGTTGAAGATCGACAGGCCGGTCACGTCCGACGGCAGGAGGTCCGGCGTGAACTGGATGCGGCGGAACGAGCAGCCGATGCTCTGGGAAAGCGCCTTGGCCAGCATCGTCTTGCCGACGCCCGGCACGTCCTCGATCAGGATGTGGCCCTCGCACATCAGGGCCACGAGGGCCATCCGGACCTCGACGTGCTTGCCGACGATCACGCGTTCGACGCTGGCGACCGCGCGCTCGGCCGGCTGCTGGACGTTCTTCACGGTGAGGTGGTCTCCCCTGCTCGGGCCGGTGGGCGCCGCGACGCGGGCCTGTTGTTCTCAAGACAATACTCCGGACCGTTACGGGACGGTTCAGACGGGCTCGGCGCGGCACTCGGCCGCCGGGTGGTACGATCTATTGACCGCACATCACAGAAGGCATGCGTCGCGCTGCGTTCTCGCGATAGATCGAGCGCCGGTCAGCACGAGCGACGCGCGCCCGGACCGCTCACGCTGCAGTGCCCCGAATATGTCGCGAGAATCGCGCGCGGCTGCGACTGATGCCGAGTCCTACCCGCCCTGGAGGCGCAGCCACTCGGCCATGACCTGGCCGCCGATGGGGGCAGCCCGATCGCCGCCCGAGCCGCCCGACTCGACGAGCACCGCGATCGCGATCTCGGGCGTCGCGTCGGGCTCGGCAGGCGCGAAGCCGATGAACCAGGAGTGTGGCGCCTGCTGCCCACCGAGCTGCGCGGTGCCGGTCTTGCCCGCCGAGCGAGCATCGCTGATGCCGTACAGGGTCACGTCTCCCTGTCCGGCGAAGAAGCGGCCGAGCTCACCGTTCACCGCGTCGAGCATGGCCGCTCGGGTGGCCGTCGCCGCGGAGGGGCCGACGACCCGCGTGCCGCCGCCGGACGCAAGCGTGTCCAGGATCGTCTCGCTGGGCGCGCCGTCCTCCGAATGCTCACGCACGTCGCGCACGACGTACGGATGCGGCATGACCCCGTCGCCCGCGATGGCTGCCGCGACGAGCGCCATCTGCATCGGCGTCACGTTGGTGAGCCCCTGCCCGAACGACGCGCTGGCGAGCTCGACCGGGCCCCCGAACGCCCCGCACTCGCCCTCCACCGCCGCGGTGACCGTGCTCGACGCCACCTCGAGCCCTCGCTCCGCGTCGCCGATGCGTCCGGGCTCACAGAAGCCGAAGCGGCGCGCGTAGTCGAGAAATCTCTCCGCCCCGAGCTCCAGGCCGACATGGGCGAAGAAGATGTTGCTCGAGACCTGGAGCGCCTCGGAGAGCGGCCACGTGCCCGGCAGGATGCCGCCCAGGTCGTGCTCGCGGATCGTGAAGCCGTCCACGACGAACCCCTCCGTCTCCTGTCTCTGCTGGTCGGGAAACGTCGTCTCGGTGGTGATCACTCCGGCATCGAGCGCCGCGGCGGCGGTGAAGACCTTCATGATCGAGCCCGGCACGTAGTGCCCCTGCCGGGCGCGGGCGATGAGGGGCTCGGCTGGATCGTTGCGCAGCGCGTCCATCGGTGCCTGGGCGCCGCTGGGATCGCCCGAGATCGGCGTCGCGTCGAAGGTCGGGCTCGAGACGAGGGCCAGGATGGCGCCGGTGCGCGGGTCGAGCGCCACCACCGCGCCGTGGTCGGCCCCGAGCTGCTGCGCGGCGAAGTCCTGGAGCCGACGATCGATGGTGATCGTGAGGTCACGCGGCACCGGCTGGCGATCGAGGATGTCGCTGACGAAGTCGCGGATCGGGTTCGGATCGGTCTGGCCGACCAGGATGTCCTCGTACGCGCGCTCGAGGCCGGTGCTGCCGAAGAGGTGCGTCGCGTATCCGATGACGTGGGTGAATGCGGGATCCGAGTAGGTGCGCCTGCTGGGCCCGTCGATGACCTCGGAAGAGGCGAGCACCTGCCCGCTGGCATCGAAGATCGTGCCGCGCGGCAGGCTGCGGCGGGCGGCAATCACCTCGGGGTTGTCGGCGCGGACCGCCAGCCGGGGCGCCTCGATCACCTGCCACCAGGTCATGCTGCCCGACACGACCGCGAACGCGACGATCAGGTACAGCCCCAGCCGCCGTACGTTGGTGGCGATCACGCCCGTGCGCCCTGGTCGGCTTCCGCATCGGCACCGATGGCGCTGCGGTGGCTGACTGCCAGCAGCAGCCCGATCATGATGAAGCTTGCCAGCACGCTCGAGCCGCCGTAGCTCACGAAGGGCAGCGTGATGCCGGTCAGCGGGATCAGCTTCGTGTTGCCGCCGATGATGATGAGCGTCTGGAGCCCCAGGCTGATGGTGAGACCAACGGCGAGCAGGCCGCCGAAGTCGTCCCTCGCCAGCGCGGCGATGCGCAGCCCGCGGAACACGAGCACGGCGGCGAAGCCGAGCAGGGCGAAGCCGCCCAGGAGGCCGAGCTCCTCCGCCACGGCGGTGAAGATGAAGTCGGTGTGGACGAACGGAATCGTCAGGCCGCCGCCGAGCGTGACGATCCCCTGCCCCAGCCCCTCGCCGAAGATGCCACCGCGCCCGAGGGCGTAGAGGGCACGAACCGGCTGGAAGCCGGCGCCCAGCGGATCGGCGAACGGGTCGAGCCAGACGTCCACGCGGGTCTGGACGTGGCCGAAGAGCTGATAGGCGACGGACGCCCCGGCCACGAACAGCACGAGGCCGATGAGCACGTAGCTGCGCCGCCCGGTGGCCACGAAGAGCATCGTGAGGAACGTGCCGAAGAAGAGGAGCGCGGTGCCGAGGTCGTTGAGCCGAACGACGATGAGCATCACCGCCGCGAACAGCACGAGCATCGGAAGGAAGTAGGGCAGCGGCGGGAAGCTGATGAAGCCGATGCGCATCGTGGCGCTCGTCAGCAGCGTCCGCGTCTCGGCCAGGTAGCTGGCGATGAAGATGACGAGGACGATCTTGAGCAGCTCCCCGGGCTGGATGCTCACCGGACCGAGATCGATCCAGAGCCGGGCGCCGTTGACCTCGTACCCGAGGAGCAGGGTCGCGCCCAGGAGCAGGATCCCGATCGCCGCCCACGAGTACTTGTAGTGACGCAGGATGCCGTCGTCGCGGAGGCCGATGGCGATCGCCAGCATCGCGGCGACCCCGACGCTGAACCAGAGGAGCTGGGTGGCGGCCATGCCGAGCTCGATGCCGAACCCGCTCGTTCCCGCCAGGTCCTGTGGCAGCCGGTTGAGCATGACGATGCCGATGCCACCCATCGCACCGACGGCCGGCAGGATCAGCTGGTCGCCGCGGTGCCCGAAGACGACGAGGAGGACGTGCGCGGCGAGGAGGAGCGCCGCGTAGCCGATCGCGAGGGTCAGGTCACCGGCGACCAGGGTCCCGCTGACGGCCACGGTCGTGACGAGGAAGCCGAACGGGACGAGCAGGAGGATCGGCACCAGCAGCCGAAGCTCGACCCCGCGCCAGGCGATCCGCATCGGCTTCGGCTAGCGATCCAGGCGCATGCGGACGCGGCCCAGGGTCAGCTCGTCGCCGAAGCTGAGCGCGACAGGGCGATCGATGCGGTGGCCGTTGACGTACGTCCCGTTCGTGCTGCCCTGGTCCTCCACGAACCAGCTCCGCCCGCGGAACGTGAGCATCGCGTGGTTGGCGCTCACGAAGTCGTCCTCGACGAAGATCGTATTGTTCACGTTGCGGCCGATGGAGTTGATCGGGCCCAGGGCGATCGTCGTGCCCGACGGCGGCTCGTCCGCGGGGGACTCGAGGACAGAGAGCCGGCCGATCCCCGAGCGCGAGCTGATCTGCTGCTCCTCGGCGCTGCGCAGGTCGCGCAGCAGCGATCCGGCGAACCGCAGCAGGATCAGGTAGAGCAGGGCGACGAAGCCGAGCTGCAGGGCGAGAAGCAGGATGCGCAGGATCTCGCCCGTCATTCGCGGACCTGGAACTCGATCTCCGTGTCGCCGACGCGGATGACGTCGCCGGGCCCGAGCGCGATCTGGGTGACGGGCTGGCCGTTCACGGTCGACCCGTTGCGGCTGCCGAGGTCGGCGAAGCCGTAGGCCCCGTGCTGGAGCCGCAGCTGGCAGTGGTGCCGGCTGACCATCGGGTCGTCGACGATGACGTCGTTGTCGCTCGCCCGGCCGATCCCGATCAGCGGACCTCCCAGGTCGAACTGGACGGGCCGGCTTCCACGTGTCGATACCAGCAGGTAGGCGCGCCGCGCCGAGGCGGGGGCGTCCGCGGGCGCCAGGCGGTCGTGAATCATCGTGTCCGGGCTGGCGGGCATGGGCGTTGCCTCACGCAGGCGCTCGCCGCGCTCGTCGACGACGTTGGCGGCGACCCGGATCTCGCCGCGCCGGGTCCCCTCGTCGGCCGTGATCTCGACGCGTGGCCGGGCGACCAGCGTGTAGCGCTCGTGCCGCGCCCGCGCCAGGACGCCGTGTGCCAGGTCGTCCTCCAACGAGCTGTGATACGAGGCGAAGGCGGCGTAGTCCGACGGATGCAGGTGGAGGGCATAGTGGTTCGGCACGATGACCCCCGCATCACGGTAGGTCTTGTTCGTGTCCATCGCCCGCTCGATCCGCTTTGCCAGGCTGACCGGCTGGATCGAGGCGCCGAGCCTCCCCGCCGGGGCCTCCAGGAAGCGCTCGAGGAACGACTCCACGCGCGAGAGGATGCCCATCGCGGCCGATCCTAGCACGCAGGGTACGAACGGCCGTCCACTCGGTACGAATGCACCCATAGGGCGATTTCGACCTCGTGGCTATACTTCGTGGCCCTGACCCCACTGTCGCTCGGAGCCGACAAACCCATTGGCTGAAACGCTGACCGAGTCATTCTGCGAACGGTGCGGGACGCGCTACGAGTTCAAGGCGCCGACCCGCCTGAACCCCCTGCGCAAGACGCGCGGGCTCGTCGGTGGCCTGCGAAACTACCTGACCAGCCAGGACGCGTTCTCGGATGCCATCGGCGACGCCATGCGCACCGAGGAGGACGGCCTGGCCTCGGCCCAGCTCGAGGCCTTCCACGAGTCGTTCAACTTCTGCATCGACTGCCGCCAGTACACCTGCATCAACTGCTGGAACGACACCGCCGGGAGATGCCGCAGCTGCGCGCCGATCGCCGGCACGGATGACGTCACCGAGCGCCTCGCCGCGGCCTTCGATGGAGCCGTCGGCATCCAACCGGAACCGGCGCCGCTGCCTCTCGAGCTCGACGCATGGCCGATGTCCGACCTGCCGCTCTCCCCCACCATCGGTGGGAACGGGCACCCCGTGGAGGATTGGCCTGGGGCAGAGCTCGTCCGCGATACGCCAGTCGACCCAATCCTGGCCCAAGCCGCGCGGGAGCCCGAGCCCGAGCCCGAGCCGATCGTGGCAGAGGTCGAGCCCGAGCCCGAGCCGGTCCTGGCTCAGGTCGAGCCCGAGCCCGAGCCGGTCCTGGCTCAGGTCGAGCCCGAGCCCGAGCCGGTCCTGGCTCAGGTCGAGCCCGAGCCCGAGCCGGTCGTGGCAGAGGTCGAGC
>JACCWY010000204.1 GCA_013697395.1 Chloroflexota bacterium
GGTTCGCGCTGAGCGCGTGAACTCGTGCATAGCGCGGATCGAGCCATGGTCGCGGCGCCGGCTGTTGGCGCCGCGGGTTCGCGATTCCGCGGGTCGGGAGGGCTTGAAGAACGCCCCGTAAGCCCCACCATTCCGCCTGGTGCTCCGGGCTCACCAGGCGGTGGAGGGCGGCCTCCAGCGACAGCGACGCGGCCGACAATTCTCAGCGGCGGCGCGTCATTCGGTGCGCTGCTCCCCGGATCGCTCGGTCATGCCGGAGTGGGAGCCAACCCCCGCGTTCGACCCTCTTCGGCCCGGAGCCGGAGCCCGCGCAGCAGCTGGGCATTGGCGGCCACGACGATGGTCGAGACGCTCATGGCCAGGGCGCCGATGCTCATCGGCAGGATGAAGCCGATGGGCGCGAGGACTCCCGCCGCGACCGGGATGGCGAGCGCGTTGTAGCCCGTGGCCCACACCAGGTTCTGGATCATCTTGTGGTAGCTGGCCCGCGACAGCTCGATGGCGGCTGCCACGTCACGCGGATCGTCCCGCACGAGCACGATCCCGGCCGCCTCCACGGCGACGTCGGTCCCGGCGCCGATGGCGATGCCGACGTCGGCCTGCGCGAGCGCCGGCGCATCGTTGACGCCGTCACCGACCATGGCGACCTTGCGGCCGCCGGCCTGGAAGCGACGGACCGCATCGGCCTTGTCGGCGGGCAGGACCTGGGCTGCGACCTCGTCGATGCCGATGCGCTTGGCGACCGAATCGGCGACCGACTGCGCGTCGCCGGTGATCATGGCGACCCGCAGCCCCTTTTCGTGCAGCTGACGCACCGCTTCGACGGACTCGGGGCGGATCTCGTCCTCGACACTTACGGCGCCCAGGATCTTGCCGTCCGCGATGACGTGGAGGACGCTCCGACCGGCATCCGACCAGCCAGCGGTCACCGCAAGTAGCTCATCCGGCGGCTGGAGCTCGAGCTCCGCGAGCAGGCGCGGGCCGCCGACGAACGCCTCGCGGCCGTCGACCGTCGCGTGCGCGCCGCGGCCGGCCAGGTTCTCGAAGCCCTCCGCGCGCGGCGGCGTCACCTCTCGCTCGCTCGCTTCACGCACGATCGCGCGAGCCAGGGGATGCTCGCTATCCGCTTCCACCGCCGCCGCCACGGTCAGGACCTCCGATCGCTGTTCCGTGCAGCGGCCCGTTTCTGGTGGGCATCTTCGCCTTCAGCCTGACGCTGGGCGACGCGCTCGCCCGGCTCGCGTTCTTCGCGGTGTTTGGGGTGGGTTTGGGCTGCCGCTGTTCATGCTGGGAGCGGCCGGTCAGCTGCGCGGGGCTCAGCTCGCCCGCGCGATGGTCCGCCACGAGCGACGGATCCAGCTCGTGCTTGGGACGGCGCTCGTCGCCGCCGGCCTCTGGGACTGTGGCTGAACCTCCCGCTGCTTCTCGGCTGACGCATCTGGCGCGCCCACAGCGCCTGAGTGTCGCGCGCCGGTCCAGCGTCGATCCGCGAGCCCGCCCTCAGGGGAGGCTGACGATCGAGGCGTGCCGGAACACGTTGCCGACCTCGATCCCCAGCCGCTGATAGGCGGCCGGTGGGATCCCGATATCGGCGAG
Source organism: Chloroflexota bacterium (assembly GCA_013697395.1). GTDB lineage: Bacteria > Chloroflexota > Limnocylindria > QHBO01 > QHBO01 > JACDBZ01. The sequence goes on from JACCWY010000204.1 coordinate 1,597, forward strand.
GAGGCGCTGGCCGGCGAAGCGCCGTCCCTCGCCACGGCCGGCGCCGATCTTCGGCAGCCCAAGGCCAAGCGTCACATCGGCCCGGACCGCGGCTCCCGGGCGCTCAGCGCTGCTGGCATCGATGCCGGACGGCAGATCGAGGCTGACGACCCAGCCGTCAGTCAGCGCGCTGACGCCGATGAGGGGCTGATACGCCTCGTCCGGGGCGCCCTCCAGGCTGGAGCCGATGAGCGCATCGACGATGACATCGGCGCCGGCCGCCAGGCCCCGCCACGGCTGGGTACGGCACGTCGTGTCCCGCCACGCCGAGGCTGGCGCCGGAGGCGATGAGGGACTCGAGCTGGCCGCACGGCCCCGGGGCGGAGACGGACGATCGGTCGAGCGAAGACCACCGACACCTCGGCGCCCCAGGAGGCGAGTCGCCGAGCGGCGACCATGCCTCCTCCGGCATTGTTGCCGGTGCCGGCCAGCACCAGGACGCGGCGTCCGGCCGCATCGCCGGCCAGCAGCAGGCGGACCAGGCTGGCGAGCTCGCGTCCGGCATTCTCCATCAGCTGTGGCAGGCCAATGCCCAGCTCATCGGTGGCGATGCGATCGACGGCCATCATCGTCGCAGCGTCGACCACCGGCACCGGCACCGGGGCGGCAGGCAGGACGATCGGGAGTGGCCGAGCCGGGGCCGGGCCGTGCAGCTGGTCGAGATGCTGGGGACTGATCACAGGTAGACGATGGCGCCGCCCCCGAGCACCGGTCTGTAACCCGACTGACTGTCTCAGCCGCCGGCGAGGGCCTCGAGCGCCGGACGATCGTGGACCACGATCCGCTGGTTGTGCATGTCGAGTGTGCCGCGCTCGCGGAGCCGGGACACCGTCTGAGTGTCGATCATGTCGGCCAGCTCCTGCTGGGTGAGCCGCGCATCGACCGCGATGCCGCCGTCCTCCGGGACGCCGAAGCGGTCGACCAGCTCGATGAGCCGTGCCGCCAGGCGCTGCTCGACGCTGCGGAACGCCATGATCTCACGCTCACGCTCGGACGCCGCCAGCCGCTCGGACAGGTAGCGGATCATGTTGATGCCGATCGGCGGGTAGCGCTGGATCAGGCGCTGGAGCTCGGCGGGACTGAAGCTGCAGATCAGCGCGTCCTCGATGGCCTCGGCGTAGACTGTCGCTGAGCTCCTGGCCCAGCCAGCTCATGCGCCCCACCACGCGTCCCTTGTCGAGGATGTCCAGCGTGAGCTGCCTGCCCCCCGGATCAAGGCGGTAGAGGCGCACCCGCCCGCGCTTGACGATGTACAGCCTCTCATCGTTCTCGTCCGGCGAGGTGACCAGGCCGCCGACCCGACAGGTGGTCATCGGCAGGGTGGTGCTGATCTCCTTGAGCTGTTCCGGTGACAGCCCGCTGAACAGATCGATCTCGCGCAGCAGGCCGGCCTTGAGTTCGGCATCCGTGAGCGGTTGGGCCGGCGCCGGCAGGTGCTCGTCGCGCGAACGCTCGAGCCATCGCTTCCACATGTCGCGCCAATCATGCACCTCCAGGCGAGGTGACAGCCACGCGCCCGCCAAGTCCGGGCGCCGGTCGCACGTCGCGACGGCGTCGAGTAGGCCAGACCACAGCACACGCCGTCGGCGCGGGGCACGATCAGGCGGTGGTACGCGTAGCACGTCCTGCGGTCTTCTTGCTGGTGGCCGCCCTGGCTCTGACGGCCTGCTCGGGCGGGGCTGGGCCGGCCGAGCGCAGCCTTGCACCAGGTGAGGGATCCGGAACGCCACCTGCCGCCAGCGCCGCAGGGCCGAGTGGGCTGGATGCCGAGCTGCGGGTGACCACCGCCGGCTGGTCGACCGACTTCGCACGACACGAGGTCAACCTGAGCGAGATCATCAGCGGCGGGCCGGGCAAGGACGGGATCCCGGCCATCGACGCGCCGGTCTTCGAGTCACTCAGCAACGGTGGCTGGCTCGAGGACCAGGAGCCGGTGATATCGGTCGGCATCGATGACCAGTGGCGCGCCTACCCGATCTCGATTCTGGTCTGGCACGAGATCGTGAACGACACGCTGGCTGGACGACCGATCACCGTCACCTTCTGCCCGCTGTGCCATACCGCCATCGCCTTCAACCGCGAGCTGGATGGCCGCGTGCTGGACTTCGGCTCCACCGGCAACCTGCGCCACTCGGACCTGGTCATGTACGACCGCCAGACCGAGTCGTGGTGGCAGCAGGCTACCGGCCGGGCGATCGTGGGCGAGCTGACCGGCACGCAGCTCGAGTTCCTGCCCTCACAGCTGGTCAGCTGGGAGCAGTTCCGCACCCTGCACCCCGACGGCGAGCTTCTGTCTCGAGATACCGGACACATCCGCTCCTACGGGCGAAACCCGTATCCCGGCTACGACCGCACCGACTCCAATCCATTCCTGCTCGCAGATGAGACGCTCATCGACGGCCGGCTCGACCCCAAGGTGCGAGTCGTGGCCATCGCCCTCAATGACGAGGCGGTCGCCTATCCGCTGCCCGACCTGGCCGAGGTCAGGGTGGTGAACGATGACGTCGGTTCCACTCCGATCGTCGTGCTCTGGGCGCCGGGCACCGCCTCGGGTCTGGGAGCCGAGACCGTCGCCGGTGGTGATCTCCTCGGCGCCGCGACGATCTTCGACCGACGCGTGGAAAGCCGCGAGCTGACCTTCGAGCCGTCCGAGGACGGCCAGATGCGAGATCGGGAGACCGGCTCGACCTGGGGCTTCGACGGGCTGGCCGTGGACGGCGAGCTGGCCGGCCTGCGGCTCACGCTCCTGCCTGCTGATTCGCCGTTTTGGTTCGCATGGGTGATCTTCCGCGCCGACACTCGGATCTGGCAGCCCGCCGGGTAACAGCGGCGCGGCGCCGTCATCCGTCGAACGTCTGTCAGCCGCGTTACTGCGCCAGGCGGTCGGGCGGTCGAGACTCCACGGCGCAGTCTTGAGCAGGAAGTGTCTTGGAGGATGACATGACCCCGAGCGAGTACACGCGGCGAACGTTCATGCGGCTGATGGGCGGAGGCATCGGCCTGATTGTCACGGCCTGCGCGCCGGGTGGCTCGCGCCTCATCAGCCCATCGCCATCGGCGTCGGGGCGAGTGACCTCACCACGACCGACCAGCGATGCTGAGGCGACCAAACTGGTCGGCGACGTCATCGACTTCGAGCTGCGCGGCCCGTTCGAGTGGAACGGCGGATCGGTGACCATGCGCCTCCACGAAGCGTTCATCGACGGCGATCGTGCTTACTTCGTACGCACCGACGCCAGCGACCAGGCCTTCGCCGAGGCTGAACAGCTCGTCTTCGTCCCGCTCCTGAGCGCTGCACTCTCCGCCGCCGAGCCGTCGGTGGCCGAGCTTTACCTCTTCGAAGATGGGGCGGCCGACCAGCTGCCGATCTTGAGCTCGGTGCCCGGGCGTGATGACTTCACCTCGCTGTACCGCATCATGCGAGTCCAGGGCGCGAGCGAGGTGTTGAATTCGGTCGACGCCATCCGCTCCGCCGCCGATGCCGGCGCGGCCACCGTTGAGGAGAGCGACATCGTCGTCAACTACCCGATCGTGAAGTGGCCGGGCGGCGAGTTGGCCGTCGACGAGGAGGTCAAGCTGGCGCTGGCCAACGGCCCGCTGCTGGCCGCGCCGGACCTCGACGCCATGACCGTCACCTTCAAGCTGCACCAGTGTTTCCCGGAGAGCCGCTACATCATCACCGACACCTCGGCGGTGCCGATGGCGCCGATGATGAGCATCGTCGGCTCACCGGGCACCGAAGGGCTGATCGAGGCCGGCGCCACGAGCAAGATCACCGTCTTCGGCAACGGCATCCCCGGCCCAGGCGCCATGGGATTCCAGCCCGCCATCTTCGGGGCCAAGGCCGGCGATCCGGCCTGGAGCCCGATGTGGGACCACTGGACCGCGCTCTGGGCGAACCCCGAGCAGGCGCGCCTGCTGCGCTCGCAGGCGGAGCTCGACGGGGCGGCAGCGGCCGGCGAGATCGAGCTGCATCACGGCACACCGGACACCGGCGGTGAGGGCTTCGTGGTCAATTGCCCCAGCCCGATCGTGGCGCCTAACGATTTCGAAGTGACCTGACCTGTTCGCCGCCCGCATATGGGCAAGCCGCATCGGCCGCATGAGCACGGCCAGCACGGCCAGCGCGGCCGAACTCCGCGACCGCCGCACCCAGGAAGCCGATCCCCATCAGCGTCGACTCGCCGAAGTGCTCGGGTGTGAGCAGCAGCTGACCGCAGCAAGGGAGAGGGCCGCGATGAGCGCGACCCGAGGCCATCCGGACAGGGAGATGGAGGCACTGCCCGAGGAGTGTCGGGTAGTCATCACTACATGTTCGTAGTTGGTTATCGTATCGGGTATCGACACCGGCAAGACGACATGAAACCGCGGGGGAGCAACGCCCTCAGCTCGCGGCGGCTCGCTGCTTCCGGGCTGGCGGTCGGGCTCGTGACGTTGCTCGCCGGCTGCGCTTCGCCGTCGTCGGGACCGACCGCGCCCGTCGCCGCCAGCCCCGAGCTGACCTCCAGCGACGCCGCGCCAGGTCCAGGTGCGACCCCCGATACGACTGAGCGCCGAACGCCGTCACCGAGTCCTGCTCCCACGCCGGAGCCGAGCGTCGGGACGGAGGTCGGTCAGCGAGCGCCGGACTTCAGCCTCACGACCACGGAGAGAGCATCCCTCTCGCTCTCCGATCTGCGTGGCCGCCCGGTCTGGGTCGTCTTCTGGGCGCCCGGCTGCCCATCCTGCGTCATCGAGATGGGCATGATGGAGACGATGTACCAGGAGCGCCGAGCCGCAGGGCTGGAGGTCGTCGGAATCGCCCTCAGCGGCGCTCTGGCCGATGCCGCCGCATTCGGCCAGGCCGTGGGAATCACCTATCCGCTCGCCGTGGATCCATCGACCGCCGTCGACTACGAGGTGGTCG
>JACCWY010000210.1 GCA_013697395.1 Chloroflexota bacterium
CACCCGAAGCCGGTGGGCCAACCGCAAGGAGGCAGCCGTCGAAGGTGGGATTGGTGATTGGGACGAAGTCGTAACAAGGTAGCCGTACCGGAAGGTGCGGCTGGATCACCTCCTTTCTAGGGAGAAATGTGGAGCCGGTTCGCCGGATCCACCGATCCCAGGTCGATCGGCCAGCTCGCCGTTAAGGACCGTTGCTCGAGGGAGCATCGGTGAATGAGCTGGACCGCCCTCGAACTACCGACCTGATTCCCGCTGAAACGTAAGATTCCTGTCACTCTTCAGCCGATGCAAGCCACGCGAAGCCGTCCGTCACGGGGCGGCTTCTTCGTTTGCCGCGCATGCCGCCCGATGGATCGGGTCGTCCTGCACCGGATGCCCACAACGCGTGCCGCGAAGCGGTGCCCGACAGAAGGTCGTGCTGCACCCGCGGCCTCTCGAGCTGTGACAGAAGCCCGGCTGATCGTGCTACGGCCCGCAGACCCTGTTCTCGTGGGGCGGGCATATCGGTCATTGAGTGGCCGGATGCTCGTGGGGCGAGACCCTCGGCCAAGCCGAGGCCGCGCTGCCTGGCTGGATTTCCCCGGTGGCGCACAATTCGGCCAGTGAGTGTCCGATACGCCCGTGGGACGCAAACCCCCGGACTCCACCGGGTGCGCCGTCGGTCAGCTGTTGAAACCGGGGACACGGACGAAACCGAGCCACCCCAGGATGGCGTACGCCGCGAGCGCGATCGCGGCCATGCCAAGGACCCAGGCGGTCACCCGGCGGGAACGCGCGGTGATCTCCCGTCCGTGTGGATTGTCGGCTCGCTGAACGCGCTCCGCGCGCCGCGCCTCGGTCTCGGCCCAGTCGTTCGGCGTCATGCCGGTGCCGGGGTTGAAGCCCATGCTGACTGGCCCTCCCTGCTCCTGAGCACCAGCGTACACCCGTCAGGTTGCGCGTCGCCGCGCGGGCCATGTACCATGCCGCCTCCCGAGGGGCGTTTAGCTCAGCTGGTTAGAGCACTGCCCTGATAAGGCAGAGGTCTCTGGTTCGAGTCCAGAAACGCCCACCACCTCACTTCCCTCGACCGATGGAGCGCCCGTGTCACCTGACCCGGCCGGCATCGAGCCGACGACCGACGAGCGCCCGATGGGAGTCCTCGGCGAGCCGAACGAGGGTCGCGTGCTGCACGCGTCGCTGGCCGGCGTCGTCTATGCCCGACACCCGGTGCGCACGCACCTCGTCACGCCCGCCGACACCGACGCGGCGGCGGTGGTGGGGCGCTATGTCGGGTCGCTCGGCGACGACGTCCGGCTGGTGGCCGTCAGCGAGCGGATGGTCGCCATCACCCAGGGACGGTCCTACCCGATGGACACGATCCGCCCCGGCCGGCTGGCAAAGCTGCTGGTCCGCTACGTGACGCGACCCGGCTATGGGATCGGCCTCGGCACGGCCGAGACGATGCAGCTGGCCATCGGCGAGGTCGGCGCGCCGCGGATTCTGTTGGCGGCCGCGGCGTCGGCCGTCACGAAGCCCTTCGGCATCCACGGGGTGTTCTACCGCATCGCCGGGAGGCAGGCGTCGGCAATCGATGGCCCGACGAGCTACACGATCCCGCCTTACAACCAGGCCGCCACCCTCGGCCCCAGGGATCCGGATGGTGCGGCACGGACGATCGCCGCAGCGCTCGACGCACCGGTCGCGATCATCGACGCCAACGATGCCGGCTGCGCCGTCCTCGGGGCCAGCCCGGGGGTGGACCGACGATTCGTTGAGCGCCTCTTCGCCGACAACCCGCTCGGGCAGGCCCGCGAGCAGACGCCGATCTGCGTCGTCCGCGAGGTGCGATGGCCCGACGGCGAGGACCTGCCGTCGGAGCCGCGCCGGCGCCTGATCCCGCCGTAGGCACCGCGTCCGTGCCGGAGCGCGAGCTCATCCTGACCCTCGCCTGCCCCGATCGCCGTGGCATCGTGTACGCGGTCGCCCGCGCGATCGCGGAGGGCGGCGGGAACATCGTCGACAGCCAGCAGTTCGGCGACCCCGACCAATCCGCCTTCTTCATGCGCGTCCACTTTGCCGACGAGGCCGGCGGCGAGCTCTCCGCCTGGCAGGCCACCTTTGCGCCGCTGGCCGCCGAGTTCGGGATGCGCTGGGAGCTCCGTGATGCGCGGCGCCGGCAGCGCATCCTCGTCGCCGTCTCGCGCGAGGGCCACTGCCTGAACGACCTGCTCTACCGATGGCGGGCCGGCGCGATCGCCGGCGAGATCGTAGGGGTCGCGTCCAGCCATCCCGACTTCGAGGCCCTGGTGGCCGGCTATGGCGTGCCGTACCACGCGCTGCCCGCCGCCGATGCGACTGTTGCCGAGCGCGACAGGGCGCTGCTCGACCTGGTCGAGCATCAGCGGGTCGAGCTCGTGGTCCTCGCGCGCTACATGCAGATCCTGGGTCCGGATGCCTGCCGCGCCCTGGCGGGCCGGGCGATCAACATCCATCATTCGTTCCTGCCCTCGTTCAAGGGCGCGCGGCCGTACGCCCAGGCGCATGCCCGCGGGGTCAAGCTCATCGGTGCAACCGCCCACTACGTGACCGAGCAGCTCGACGAGGGGCCGATCATCGAGCAGGAGGTCGCGCGTGTCGACCATGCACACAGCGTGGCCGAGATGGCGCGCGTCGGCCGCGACGTCGAGTGCGTGGCGCTGGCCCGCGCCGTGCGCTGGCACGTCGAGCATCGGGTCCTGCTGCACGGTCATCGGACGGTCGTCTTCCGCTGACTTTGACCGTCACCGCGCGAAGCGGATAGGATGCGGCGGGCGTGGGGATGTAGCTCAGCTGGGAGAGCACCTCCTTTGCAAGGAGGGGGTCAGGGGTTCGAGTCCCCTCATCTCCACCATGACTGCATGCGACTCCACCATGACTGCATGCGACGGCTCGGTCATGTAGCATGCCCCCGGTGATCCACCGATTCCTCGCGCTCCTGCTGGTCGCTGCGCTCCTCGCGGCCTGCGGCACCACCCAGCAGACGACCTCCACCGTTCCTTCGGCCAGCGCTCCGGCGAGCCCCTCGAGCGCGCCGAGCGCCTCGGAGCAGCCCGCCGAGAGCCCGAGCCAGTCGGCCGAGCCGACGGCCGAGCCGACTCCCAGCGAACCACCGCTGGGAGGCATCTATGCGGGTCCGGTCAGCGGCGTCATCGATCCACGAATCGCCGATCTGCCGCCGCGGGTCTACGTGCCGAACGAGACCTCGAACGACGTCGCGGTGATCGACCCGGAGACCTTCGAGGTCATCGATCGCTTCACGGCGGGGGCGGCCCCCGAGCACATCTCGCCCGACTGGGATCTCTCGAAGCTGTACGTCAGCAACATGAACGGCGCCTCGCTGACGGTCATCGACCCGGTCACGGTCGAGCCGGTGGAGACGATGGAGGTGCCGTTCCCGTACAACCTCTTCTTCACCCCCGACGGTGAGAAGGCGATCGTGGTGGCCGACTACCTGGGGGCGGACATGGTCGCCGACAACGGCCTCTACTTCTACGACCGAGAGACCTGGGAGCTCCTGAAGTTCGTGCAGGTGCCGTGGCCGGGCGTCAACCACCTCGACTTCTCCGAGGACGGGAGCTACTTGATGGTGACGACCGAGAGTGCCGGCGTGGTCGTCAAGATCGACGTGAACGAGATGGAGATCCTGGGCACGGTCGAGGTCGGCGGCTCGCCGCTCGACATCCGCCTCGGGCCGGAGGGCGACGTCTTCTTCGTCGCCAACCAGGGCACCCACGGCGTCGACGTTATCGACGCGGAGGCCCTCGAGGCGGTCGGATTCATCCCGACCTCCAGCGGCGCGCACGCCTTCGCCTTCAGCCGCGACGCGACGCGGCTGTTCGTGACGAACCGGCTCGAGAACACGATCTCGGTCATCGACCTCGCAACCCGTTCCGTGGTTGACACCTGGGAAGCCGGTGGCTCTCCGGACATGGCGACCGTCTCGCCCGACGGCAGCCAGCTCTGGATCTCGAACCGGTTCCACGGCACCGTCACCGTCTTCGACCCGGAGACGGGGGAACAGCTGGCGAACATCGAGACCGGCGGCAATCCCCACGGGCTCACGTACTGGCCGCAGCCGGGCAGCATCAGCCTGGGCCACAACGGCAACATGCGTTGAGCCGCGGCGTGGCCCGGAGGATTCGCCGATCCGCGGCCCTGCTCCTGACCGGCGCGCTCCTGGCCGCCTGTTCCTCGCCGACCACGTCACCTCCCGTCAGCACCCCCGGGACATCGGCCCCTTCTGCGGCATCCAGTCCCGCCACGAGCCCCTCGGCCGCGGCCTCGCCGACGGAGGAACCGACGCCGGAGCCTTCGCCGATCGGGGGCGTCTACGCCTCCACGGCGAGCGGCGAGCTCGATCCGCGCGTGGCGGATGTCCCCGAGCGCGTGTACGTGCCGAACGAGGAGTCCGACGACGTCGCGGTGATCGACCCGGAGACCTTCGAGGTCATCAATCGCTTCCCGGTCGGCGACGCGCCCGAGCACATCAACCCGGACTGGGGCATGGAGAACCTGTTCGTGACGAACATGAACGGCGGGACCCTGACCGTGATCGACCCGATGACATCGCAGCCGTCAGACACGATCGAGCTGCCGATCTTTCCGTATGCGCTCTACTCCACGCTGAACGGGGAGAAGGTGATGGTCGTCACCAATTACATCGCGCAGGAGGACGTCGCCGCCAACGGGGTCCACTTCTACGATCCCGACACCTGGGAGCTGCTCGGGTTCGTGCAGGTGCCCTACCCCGGCGCCGACGACGCCGACCTGACCGCGGACGGCCGCTACCTGGCCATCAGCGCCGAGTACAGCGGCTACCTCGTCTTCATCGACACCGAGGAGATGATCCTGGCCGGCCAGGTCGAGATCGGCAGCCTGCCCCGCGACGTACGCCTGTCGCCCGACGGGAGCGTCTTCTACGTGACCAATGAGGGCCTGGGCGGCATCCAGGTGATCGACGCCCTGGCGTGGGAGCTGCTCGAATTCATCCCCACCGGGGAGGGGACGCACGGCATCGAGTTCAGCCGCGACACGACGCAGATGTACGTGGCCAACCGCGCGGCCGGCACGATCTCGGTCATGGACCTCGCCACCAACGACGTCGTCGACACCTGGCCGGTCGGCGGGTCGCCGGACCAGATGGTGCTCAACCCCGATGGCAGCCAGCTGTGGGCATCGAACCGCTATCACGGGTCGGTCTCCGTCATCGACACCGCGACCGGCGAGGTGATCGCCACGATCGAGACCGGCGCCAATCCGCACGGGCTGACCTACTGGCCTCAGCCGGGCACCATGGCGATCGGGCAGAACGGCAACATGCGCTGAGCGTGATAGAATGCATGTTCCAAATCGGTGGCCGCGCGATTGAAACGCGTCGCCTTGACCGCATACTGGAGCCGGTGATACAGTAATCCGGCTCTCGCGGGGAGACCCACTCCGGCTTTCCTCGCGTTGTGACAAGCCCACATGTTTCGATCCCTTGGGATCGGTCTCCTGACCGCTGCGCGCGACGTTCGTGGCGCCCAGCGGTCAGCGGACAGTTCGCTGACTCCGTGCGTCCGCCAGGCGGGCGCCCGACCTTACCAATCGAAGAATGGAAGCATCGATTTCGTCGAGGAGATTCCGACGCGACCGCAATCGTGAGACGCCGCCAGCACCGTGCTAGCCGCGTGAACGTTGTAGGTCAAGCTACTAAGAGCACGCGGTGGATGCCTTGGCGCCAAGAGCCGATGAAGGACGTGGCAGGCAGCGAAATGCCTTGGGGAGCTGCGAGCAAGCTGTGATCCGAGGATGTCCGAATGGGGAAACCCGGCTGGGGTAATGCCCAGTCACTCCAGGCTGAATACATAGGCCTGGGAGAGGTAAGTCCGCGAACTGAAACATCTCA
>JACCWY010000233.1 GCA_013697395.1 Chloroflexota bacterium
CAGAAGATCGCGGGCTTTCACGCCGAGCGCGGCGGCCACTCGGTTGAGCGTGTCGATGGTGATGTTCGATTTAGTGCCGCTTTCGATTTCATACCATCGCTGGCGACCCGCTAGACCGGCAGCGGCGGCGGCTTCCGCCTGGGATAATCCGCGCTTCAATCGGAGTTCGCGGACCTTTTCAATATCGAGCACGCCGGGAAATGTAACGGGAGCGGGCATCGCCGCAATCTAACCGACAAGCCTATGTAACGCTATAGCTTGACAGTGTAACGTTATGGCATTACATATCGTCGCGGGGGCAAATCAAAGGGAGACGCGATGATGAAGGAAAGAGAAGTCATTGACCTATGGGAACGCTGGCGGAATATGTCCGCAGCACTCGCCGATCCGGGCTTCGAGCTAACCGTGGAAGAGTTCGCGCCGTTGCTGCTGGCTTTCCGGCGATTGGAAGCGGCGGGCGTCGAGTTCGATCCGGCGCTCGTCGGGCTCATGGCCTGCCTGTCACGGCAGATCATCAACACCGATGACGATTGCGACAATGACATTGACGCATCGGACCACGAGAGAGAGGAAGACTACGACGACATGCCGCTACCGAAGATCGTCAAACCATGCGGCGCTTCGATCCTTCGCATGGACGCCGACGGCGTTGTTGTATCCGGGCGCAGGGTGATGGCATGAAAGACAGAATCACCATTCCGCCGAAATTACGGCACGACCGCCGGCGGCAATGGTTCATCCGCATAGCGCTCTGCGGGCGAAACCTGGGCGCGATGCGCGGCACGATCGACAGCACGACGGGCCGCATCGACTTTAACGGGCAAAAGAAAAACCCCTGCGAAACAAAGCAGGGGCTTTCCCAAACAACATGAGTCAGAAAACAAACCTGACCACAAATGATCGGCAGCGACCCGGCGTTACTTTAGAAAATGACAGGTCGAACCAGTGACCCCTTGCCGTTGGTGCATAGGACAAACCAGCGAAAACTCTGACAACTTTTGACAACGAAACCCCCTACCATGACAACGAATCGACGCTAATAAACGCGAACGCACGCGAGTGATGAGAATATGAAAATATCATAAAACATTAGCAAATTCTCGGCTTTTCGACGGTTTACCAATCGGGCATGACACGCAAGGGGTCACAGGTTCGAATCCTGTATCGCCCATATTAGATTTCGTCGCCGAACGCTTCGATCGCGCACCTCACCGAGTCGGATCTGCGGCCTAATGAGTTGGTTTGTTTCACGGTGAGATATTCACCGTACAAGGCCGCGGCACGCCCGCTCTTCTCGGTCAATCCTGTTATTGTCACGCCGGTGCCTTCTGTAGTCGCTGCTCAACGATAGATCGGCTACGGGCAGCTTCAGGACAGCGCGAGGGAACGACGACGTGCAGCGCGAGACCGGTCGCGACGATTTCACGAAGCGGGTGAGGAAGTTGCTGTTGGATGGATCGCCTAACGCGCATGTGCCGTCCGGGACTGCAGTGTGAGCCTCACGGGATGCGGGCATCGGGAGAATTAGTGAGGTGGCGGCACGAATCGCCTTGCAGGAGAATGACCGAACGATGACGCGCTTTTATTCATTTCTCCTCGTCGTGGGTTTGTTACTCATTGGCCCCGCCGTACTTTTCGCCGAGGAGGCGGCGCGAGAGGATGACGCGGGTTTCACCGCGCTCTTCAACGGCAAAGACCTCTCCGGCTGGGTTCCCGTCAACGTCGCCCCCGATACGTTCACCGTCAAGGAAGGCATGCTCGCTTCCACGGGTTTTCCCACCGGAATCATGCGCACCGATCGACAGTACGAGAACTTCATCATTGAATTCGAGTGGATGCACCTCAAGGGCAAGGGCAACGCCGGCCTGTTCGTGTGGGGCGCACCGATAACCGCGCCGGGCACGCCGTTCGTGCGCGGCATTGAAGTGCAGGTTCTGGACGATGCGTACGTTGAGGGCGATGCGCGAACGCGCGGCATCTACACGGGGCACGGCGATATTTTTCCGGTCCTCGGCGCGACGATGAAACCCGATCGGCCGCACCCGGAGGGTTGGGATCGGTGCCTGCCCAGCGAGAACCGCGCGAAGCCCGCGGGGGAGTGGAACCACTATCGTGTCGAGGCGAACGACGGCGTCATTAAACTGGCGGTGAA
>JACCWY010000241.1 GCA_013697395.1 Chloroflexota bacterium
GATCTCGCAGCGCAATCGCCACTCCGCGACATCCAGTCGCCCGTTGGGAGGTCCGAGTCCTCGTGCCCGTCGCATCTGGCATCCTTGACCAATCGGGGTGACAATCGGAAGGGCCCGGCTGAAGCACACTTATTAGCACCCTTATGACTCCGCGTCATGTTTCCCACAGCGACTCAAATTTGCTCAATCGACCCAGTTTGGGTCGCATGACACGGATACACCGCGCATCCGGTAATGCGGTACCAGCGCTGGAAATAGCGTCGCGCTCTGATACCGCGAGGGCAAGGAAAACGGCGCACCCTCCCATCGCGGTCGGCGCCACTGAGCTGACGCCGCAGCGGCGTCAGTCCGCGTCGATTTCGAAGGTGATCGTCAGCTCCTCCAGGCACGCCGTGTCGGGGCGAGCACCGGGCTCGTCGATCCACGCATTCCGGATCGCGAGCGTGCAGTCACTGAAGCCCAGGACGTTGTGTGTCTGGCCCGGAACCTCGAGCACGAGAGCGTTCGGGAGGTCCGCCGCGGCGTCCGCAGCCGCCAAGGCCCCGCTGAACGAGTCAAGTGCCCCCGTCATGATCAGCACGGGGAGATCGGTGGCGAGCGGCTCGTTGGTACCCGAGTTCGCCGGCGGAACGGACCACGATTCGCACGCGGCGAGGTAGGGATTGTCCTCGAACAGGCGCCTATACGGTGCCTCGCCGCCCTCCTGGGCGGGCGCCGGGTCGCCACACACGACGCTGAGGTAAACGCCCAGGCTGAACGTCCGATCGCGCGGACACAGAGGCCGGTACCCCGCGCAGAGGCTGGGGTCGTTGCCGAGGATCTCGGCGAAAAGCGCCGGAGGTTCTCCCGCGGCCGCTGCGGCGATCGCTGCGGGCAGGCGCGCTGCGTACGCCGGGCCGTCACCGGCGAGCGCGAGGCGCATCGCCCGGAGGGCGCTTCCGCCATCCAACCGCACCTCGACGGCGCCTCCGGCCTGCTCGGCGAGGCGACCGTCCGTGACCTCGATCTCGAGCGGTGTCGCGTCAAGCCGCGCAATGGCGTCGCGAAGCAGAGCATCCAGGTCGGGCGCGGCGGATTCGCACGCCGGCTGCTGGGCACAGGCCTCCGACAGGTTGCCGATGGCAGCCGTCAACGCGTCCGGCCCACGTCCGATGCCGAACTGCGGAAGCTCCGGGGAATCCATGGCGACGGCTCGCACTGCGTCGGGGAAGCGGCGCACGGACTCGAGCACGAACCGCGAGTTGCTGCCGTAGCTGACGAGGTTCCACTGCGGGATATCCAGCGCCCGCCGCAGGTCCTCGATATCGGCTGCCGCCTCGGCGACGCCGAATCCGCCGATGTCGACGCCGTCCGCGACCAGCCGTGCCCGGCAGACCTCGACCGCGTCCAGGAAGTGCTCGCGAGCCCTCTCGTCGTCGGACGGCGACTCGACCACCTCGACGGCCAGCTCCTCGACCTCGGGGCACGTGAGAGCGGGGACGGAGTGGCCGACGCCGCGGGGCTCGAGCACGTACACCGTCCGGCCAACGCGCGCGGCGAGCGGCGCGAAGCTGCCGATCTGCGGTTCGTCACCGATGTCGGCCCCCGCGACGAGCACGGGGTCGGGTGACGCCGCGCCGCCGGGCGGATCCATGCGGACGACGAGCAGCCTCGCCCACGCGCCGTCGTCGTCCGACCGGTTCTGAAGCACGGTGAGATACCCGCAGGAGTGATCCACGAGCAGCGTGACCTCGACGTCGGCGGGGCACGCCGCCCCCGCGAACTCCGGCGCGAAGGCCGCCGCGGTCGGTCCCGGTGATGGCTCGGGCTGCGCCGTGGTGCAGGCGGCGAACAGTGAGAGGCCGACGGTCAGCACCGCCGGCCCCGTGCGCCTCAGGACTGGAGTCGGCATCCGCGCTCAGTCGGTTCGGGCATACGGCCCGCTCAGCAGGAACGTGATGTGCGCGATCTGGGCCTCCGCCGCGGGACACTCGTCCTCGACAATCTCGGTGAAGGCAAGGGCGTCTCCCTCGAGCTCGAACGTCACGGTCGTGTCGCAGTCGCCATCGGTCCAGACCAGCGTCTGATC
>JACCWY010000255.1 GCA_013697395.1 Chloroflexota bacterium
CGTCGGAAGGTGACGACGGCCGGCGGCAGTGGCGACTGAGGCGGGCAGCGCACCGCCGCTCCCACGAGGTGCGGCCATGGCCCTCACGGCCTTCCTCGGCGGGCTGAGCGCCCGGAATGCCTCCCCCGGCACAATCGTCGAGTACCGGCGTAACGCGACCGAGTTCCTCGCGTTCCTGGCCATGCGCGGGGTCGCCTGGCAGGCACCTGATCGGTCCGTCATCCGCGCCTATCTCGCTGGGCTCGCGGATCGCGGCCTGGCTTCGAGCTCGGTCGCCGGTCGCCTGGCCGCCATCCGTTCGCTCTACCGCCACGCCCTGCGCAACGGGCGGATCGAGACCGATCCGGTGGCCGGCATCAGGGCTCCGCGACGCCCCTCGCGCCTGCCGCGCGTCCTGACCATCGACGAGGCAGCCGAGCTTGTGACGGCTCCACGGCGCCTCGCCTCGCGCGACGAAGCACTCGCGCTCCGAGACGGTGCCATGCTCGAGCTGCTCTATGCCACCGGCATGCGCATAAGCGAGCTCGCCGGCCTGACGCTCGATCGGGTTGACGTGCGGCGCCGCCGGATGCGGGTCATCGGCAAGGGCAACAAGGAGCGCGAGCTCGTCTTCGGCTCCCCGGCCGCAGCCGCCCTGCGCTCCTACCTCGCCCACGCGCGGCCGCTGCTGGCCGAACGGGGAACCGGGGCGGGCGCCGTGGTCTTCCTCAACGCATCGGGCGAGCCGTTGAGCGCGCGTGGGGCGCGGCTCGTGATCGGGCGCTGGGTGGATGCCACGGGCGTGCCGAGCAGGACCAGCCCGCACACCCTGCGCCACTCGTTCGCCACTCACCTGCTCGAGGGTGGCGCCGACCTGCGCGTCGTCCAGGAGCTGCTGGGCCACGTCAATCTCCAGACCACGCAGATCTACACCCATCTGTCCGACGCCGCGCTGCGCAGCGCCTATCGCGGGGCGCACCCGCGCGCGCGAAGGAGCTCCGGCGGGCGGTCGGGACGGTGACGCGCGAGCTCGAAGGGCCGACGCCGTCCGTCGCGCCGCCACCCGAGCCGGCCTCGCAGGCCGGGAGCGGCGGCATCTCGCCGGGACGCATCCTGGTCACGGCGAGCCTCATCCTCACCGTCGCCGCCCTGGCCAGCCGGCTGCTCGGATGGATCCGGCTGCTCGTCATCGGATCGCAGTTCGGGGCAAGCCGGGAGCTGGACGCCTACTTCGCGGCGTTCCGGATCCCCGACGCCATCTTCCAGCTCGTGGTGGCCGGCGCGCTGAGCGCGGCGCTCATCCCCGTCTTCAGCAGCTACCGGGCTCGGGGCCAGGACGCGGAAGCATGGCAGCTCGCAAGCAGCGTCATCAACCTCGTCCTCATCGCGCTGGCGGCGCTGAGCCTCGTCATGGCCATCCTGGCGCCGGCCTTCGTGCCGGTCGTGGCGCCCGGCTTCGATGCGCCGACGACCGAGCTGACCATCCGCATGACGCGGGTCATGCTCCTCAGCCCCGTGCTGATCGGCATGGGCGCCGTCGTGACCGGCATCCTCAACAGCTACCAGCAGTTCACGGTCCCGGCCATCGCGCCGCTGCTCTACAACGTCGCGATCATCGGCGCCGCCATCTTTCTCGCTCCGATCATGGGCGTCGAGGGCCTGGCGGTCGGCGTCGCCATCGGCTCACTCGCGCACCTGGCCGTGCAACTGCCGAATCTGGCCCGGGTGGGGCAGCGCTACGACCTCACCATCGGCCTGTCGCATCCCGGGGTCCGCCGTGTGGCCTGGCTGATGGGCCCGCGCACGCTCGGCCTGGCGGCCGGCCAGATCAACTTCCTCGTCAGCACCGTCCTGGCCTCGGGACTACCGGAGGGCAGCCTGACCGCGTACAACTATGCCTTCCAGCTCTCGCAGATCCCGGTCGGCGTCATCGGCGTGAGCATCGCGGTGGCCCTCTTCCCGACACTCAGCACTGATGCCGCCCTGGGACGCATCGGCGCAATCCGCCGGCAGGTCGCCGGCGCGGTCCGGGTCCTGGTGTTCGTGGCCGCGCCCCTGACGGCGGTCATGATCGTGCTGCGCGAGCCGCTGACCTCCGTCTTCTACCAGTACGGCCTGTTCAGCCAATCGGCGACCGACCGAACGGCAAGCGCCCTGCTCTTCTTCGCCATCGGGCTGGTCGGGCACATCGTGGTCCACGTCCTGACGCGCGCCTTCTACGCCATGCAGGACACGAGGACTCCCGTGGCCTGGGCGATCGTCGCGGTGGCGATCAACGTGCCGCTGATGGCGACCCTGGTGGGGCCGATGGGGGTCGAGGGCCTCGCCCTGGCGCTCTCGATCGCCTCCGTGATCGAGGTGATCGGGCTGCTGTGGTTCCTGCGCCGCCGGCTCGAGTCGGTCGAGGAGGCCGCCATCCTGCGCTCGGTCGGGCGCGCGGGCGTGGCGGCGCTGGCGGCGGCCCTCCTGATGTTGGGCGGACTGACCGTCGTGGAGGGTTCGCTCGCGGGGCTCCTCGATAATGCGATCGGCAGGCTCCTCGCGCTGCTCGTCCTGTCCGCAGCCGGTGCAGCGATCTTCCTCCTGGTCGCCGCGGCGCTGCGGGCACCGGAGCTGGCGCAGCTGCGCGGCATTCTCCGGCGCCGCCGGGGCGGGGAGGCCTGATGGACTTCCGACCGGCAACCGACGCCGATGCCGACGCCTGGCAGTCCTTCCTCGAGGTCACGCCGTCGGGAGACTTTCTCCACGACTGGGCCTGGGCCGACGTGGCCGCCTTCGACGGCCAGCCGCAGCGTCGCTACATGGTCGAGGAGGGCGGCACCGTCGTCGCC
>JACCWY010000270.1 GCA_013697395.1 Chloroflexota bacterium
CAGATCGGCGAACATGAAGCCGCGCGTCTGGCTTCGCCCGGACGAAGGATCACCGCTGGACACTTCCGCCTCCCGTGGGTGGTGCGCCCAAACATAGGCGTCCCAGCGACTCCTTGTCGAGGCTCAATTGGCCGAATGCGGCCACCATTCGGGGGTCGCCGGGGGTTCTCGTCGTGGTGCGTCAGCTGTGGCGGCCACCGATCGGCGGCCAGGACATTGCGAAGCCGCCGATATCCTCACGCACCGATCCGACTGTCGCGACCAGTCGGGCGGGTATGGCGAGGCTTCCCGGCGGCTCCCGTGGATGCTACTGCGGGTTGCCTACTGGGTAGTTACCGTGGCGTGATCTCATGAGTCACCCGGGAGGCGTTCCCTCGAATCGGCTCGAGGCTGCGGGCCAGGTGGAGCAGAGCCTGTGCGGAGTCGCAGTCATCCAAGCTTGGGTGAGGTGCGTCACTGAGCGAGTACGAACGCGTGTTCTACGCTCCTGGCATGTGCGCTGCATCGCTAGAGGGAGTGCCCACGGGGGGAAGCAGTGGTCGGAGGCGCACCGCGCGGCACTCTCCCGTCGGATTCGTTAGCATTGGCAATGACCGCTACCGCGAGGCACCTTCTCGACCGTCTAGAACAGTCGGCGGACTACTTGCCGGGGCTTCGCGGCTCCAATAGGGCATGGAACCGGGCTAGCTCAGTGCCGCGCAGATGTCCATAACGCGCCCGTTTACGCGCTCCGGTTCGAGCAGCAAAAAAGTCTCTGCATCGAGACGAGCGGTGACGTGGCCGTGGACTAGATAAATACCCTGGCCGAGCGTGGAGTGCACGTCGGCGGCGGTGATCCAGTTGAGGGTTCCGCCACTGACGCTCAGATCCACGGTGCCGTCGGCGCGGAACGTGTAATCGAGGCGGCCAACTCGATCGGCCCAAACAGTTCGGCGGGTGCGTGTTCCGGCTTCGCCGCCAATCAGCGCCGGCAGGGTCTTGAGCCTGGCGCGGAGGGTATCGCCCTCGGTGTAGGGCGCCGGTGGTTCGGCGACTCCGGGGAGCGCGCGCCGGCTCTGCTCGTAGCCGACCTGCTGGAGCCACTCTCTGTGCGTTTCAGGGCGGTGGAAGGTGAACACCTCGCGGCTGCGCGGCTCCGGGTCGAGAAGGTTGGTGAACTGCGTCTCGATCCCGGTCGACTCATACAGGAACGGAAGCGGCCGTCGGTAGGCGGGCAGGGCGTCATGGAGGGCCTTCGCTGTAGCGCTTCGACTGTGCCTCGACGCCGGAGAGTGTCCAGCCTTCCTTCTTGGCCTCGACCGCTCCGGCTGCGGCGCCGTCCAGGTAGAGCAGGTAGTCGACCGGACCGCCCTTCAGCGGCAACTCGCGCACGGCCACGCCGGGGCCGGCGCCGAGGTTCGCGGCGGCGCGATCCTGGACGATCCAGCCGGCATCGGTCAGCTGGCGATCGATCTTCTCGCGGGCTCGGGCTTCAGGTTGGGCAGTCAAAGCCGGTCGAGGGTACCAAGTCCGAGCTACCGCCCGAATGACCCGACCGGACTATTCGCGCCGGACGCCACTGACAACTTCGAAAAGCGGCGTGGTGCTGGCCGAGATCGGCAACAACGGGTGGTCGAGCATACCGATGATTCAGACCAGACGGCGGTCGGCCGCCCAGCGGGTCAGCTCGTATCGGTTCGAGAGCTGAAGCTTGCGCAACACGGCCGATACGTGTGTCTCGACCGTCTTCACCGAGATGTGCAGCTCGTGGGCGACCTCCTTGTAGGTGTAGCCACGCGCGATGTAGCGCAGAACCTCACGCTCGCGGCGGCTCAGAAGGTCGAGCTCCGGGTCGAGCGGCTGCGGCGCCTCCCCGCCGAAGGCATCCAGGACGAAGCCCGCCAGGCGTGGCGAGAAGACGGCATCGCCGTCGTGAATTCGCTGCACCGCCGACGCAAGCTCCTCGGCCGAGATCGACTTGGTCACGTAGCCACGGGCCCCGGCGCGGATGATGCCGATCACGTCCTCGGCGGCGTCGGAGACCGAAAGCGCCAGGAAGCGGACCTCTGGCCGCTCGGCACGCACCGCCTCGATCACCGCCCGACCGCCACCGCCGGCCATGTGCACGTCCAGCAGCACCACGTCCGGCCCGAGCGCCAGGATGGCCGGCACCGCCTCCTCGACCGATCCGGCATCGCCCAGGATCTCCAGCGAGCCACCCAGTTCGGAGCGCACGCCGGAGCGGAACAGCTCATGGTCGTCGACCACGAAGACGCGAGCCGTCACGGCGCCCTCCGCGGCAGCTGCAGGACGACCTCGGTGCCGGCACCCGGCCGGCTGTGGACGTAGGCGGTCCCACCGCGGCGCTCGAGGCGGCCCACGATGGAGTCCGCAATCCCCCGCCGGTCGTGCGGCACGCTCTCAGGATCGAAGCCTGTGCCCTGGTCGCGCACGAAGGCGCTGATGGTGTCCTCCTCGACCTCGACGTAGACCGAGATGGCGGTGCTGCCGGAGTGGCGGGCAGCGTTGGCGACCGCCTCGGCGCAGGCGTTGACCAGCGCGCGCAGGCGGTCATCCAGCTCGGCGTCGCCGACCACCACCGCCTCGACGCTGACCTGATGCTGGCGCTCGATGCGTCCGGCCATCGAGTCGATCGCGTCGCGCAGCCGCACTCCGGCCAGCGCCGGCGCGCGTCCATACAGCCAGGCGCGCAGCTCGCGCTCCTGCGTTCGTGCCAGGCTGGCCATCTCGCGCGGCGCCTTGGCGCGCTGGATGAGGGCCAGGGTCTGAAGCACCGAATCGTGAAGGTGGGCGGCCATCT
>JACCWY010000272.1 GCA_013697395.1 Chloroflexota bacterium
ACCCGGACCGCCGTCGACGACGAGAGCGCCGCGGGATCCCGCGCGGATGATGGCGTCCTGGTCGGCCTGGATGGTCGAGAACATCTCGCATCCGGGCCGACCGGTCGCTGCCCAGGCTGGCGATGAACGCGGACTGGTCGTCGAGCACTGCCTTCCTTGCAAACCCGACTATCCCCTCTGCGGTGAACACCTCGTCCCAGTAGTCGCTGATCCGTCCGCGGGTCCAGCGATACCTGCGGCGGCTCGCAAGACCCATCGGTTAGCGTGGGTCGCTCCGAAGAACGGCTCAGCCGCGGGGGAACGCCAGTCGAGCAGCAGCGACGACCGCGCTGCCCGTGAGGCCAAGTCGTCCGACGTACACGGGCTCGGGATTGCCAGCGCCGACGATGTGTCCGAGGCACAGGTCCAAACCGAAGCGACGCAGGGCGCGCAGGCGAGCGGTCAGCCGGTGGATCTCCATGTCCCGGTCCAACGCCTCCTGACCTAAGCCGCCGGGCGCCTTGCGCTCGGCATCGAGGCGTCGGACAGGTCGGCGATCGCTTGCTCGAGGGTCTCCGCGATGACCGCGAAGTGCTGCTCGTCGCCGGCGATCAGCGTCGGTCGGCCTTGGGTGTGACGTGGTCGGGAAGATCAAACGCGCTCGTAGTCAAGGGGCTCACGTCATCAGCCGCGAACTGAGGTACGTAACCTCAGGTCGGAGTTTCGCCTTCTGTTCCGGGTGTTGCCGCCACGTCGCTGCAACTTCGAGTGGGTGCGGTAGCCGATCTCGGAGTGGGGACGGCGGTGATACTTGTCGATGTAGGCGGCGATGTGCTGGCGGGCGTGCTCGATGGATCCGCGTTCCGCGCGCCAGGCGCAGCGTTTCTCGAACTGCCCGAACCAGGACTCGATGAGCGCCTGGCTCTCGGGATCGCGGCAGCCACCAGCGCATCACATCCCTCGGCCGCCGCGGCGACCTTGACGAACTGTGCGGCGACCAACTCGACCGCGCCGGGGCAAGTCCGCCGCCGACGGCGGCGCGCACACCCGCACCTCCGCACGGAGTGCCCGCAACCGCACCGCGAGTCCGACCATCGGTTCGACGTCCCCGCGCGACCCGGTCGTCGACAAAAACACACGCATGTCGCAACTCCCATTTCCGCAGGTTCTGGCCTCGGCCGGCGATTCTGCGGCACGACCTGGGTCTTGCCGCAAGCCCCCCGGTGCGCTATATGTTGAGAGTGGAACGGAGTAGGTGATTCCTTCCCCCTTATCGTCCGTTGTTGCGGATAATCTTCTCGCGAGGACACCGCGCACGCCGCCTCGACGCGATCGGCAGGCTGCTTGACGCGGCGCTGAGCGACGTAGCCGCGCGGCCCGCGACCACTGCGACCACAACGCCGCGAAAAGGTGAAACCGAAGATCAGGAGCCTTTTTCCGGGTGGAGCCGCCTATCGGAATCGAACCGATGACCTGCTCATTACGAGTGAGCCGCTCTGCCGACTGAGCTAAGGCGGCGATGACGCCGTGCCGGTGGGCCGGCTCGGCAAGCCTACGGCACGTTCGTCGCATGCCCCCGAGCGGCGCGTCAGCCGGTGAGCAACAGCCCGCGCAGGGCCAGGCCCAGCCCGACGATGAGCACAAGTGCGGCAGTCAGGATGGGCAAAGCGGCCGCGATAGCTGCGAGCCTGCTGCGCCCACCGGTGCGGCCTGCGCGGGCGGCTCGTTGCTCCAGCCGACCCCGCAAGCGTACGAGTATGAGCCCGGCGACACTCAGCGTCCCGGCCATACCCAGGCCATAGGCGACGACAAGGAACACCCCGAACACGGTGCGGCCCAACGCAATCGACGCCACCAAGACGATCAACGCCGACGGACTCGGCACCAGGCCGCCCGCGACCCCCATCCCGATCAGGCCACCACGACCAACCGCGGGTTCATGCGAATGGCCACCCTCCCACCAACTCTCGCTGTGCGCGTGACTGTGGGCCAGTTCGTGGTCGTGCTGCGCCTCAGCTGTCGCATGGTCGTGTGCTCCGTGACCGTGACCGTGACCGTGACCATGTGGTCCGTGGTCGTGATGGCGCTGTGCGCTGTCGGGGCTCGCATCATGTTCCGGGTCGTGAATGGAATCACGAGTGTGATCTTGTTCGTGTTCGACGAGCTGGCTTTGTCCGGCGCTGGCCGAGGAGCTGACGAGTGCAGGGGCCTGATCGGCTCGGGATAGCTCGGATCGCCGTTGACGGCGTGCCTGCCGGTTCCGTAACGCCGTCCGCAACATGAACACCCCGATACCGGCGACGAGCAGACCGCTGACGATCCCCAACCAACGCAGCACCTGTTCTCCGGCCAGAGAGCTCGAGACTGAAATCGCCACACCAAGCAGCAGGACCCCTGCGGTGTGGGTCGCCGTGACGGTGCCAGCGACGATGAAGGCATCCCCTCTTCGTCCACTGCGGGCGGCGAGGTAAGCCGCAATCATCGTTTTCCCATGCCCCGGCAGCAGGGCGTGGGCGCTGCCCAGCAGGACGGCGAGCAGAACCGCGAGAGTGCCGACCCACAAGGTCAGTTCGCCACCGATCAAGTCCTGGAGAAAGCGATCCATCGAGGCGATGAACGAACTGAAGGGATCACCCGATGACGACGACACGCGGAGATCGGAAGCTACGTTCGTGCCCGGTTCGGTCCTCAGTTGCACGCCGCGTTGGTCCAACGGGGAGGTGAGCAGGTCGGTCGGGTAGGTCCGGAGTTCATCACTTGTGCTGGTTGCGCCAACCGGGGGATCCACGAGCCGTACTCCGGACCCGTTGGCCGTGATCTCGTGCCAGCCGACCCGATCGGCCCGGTAGTTGTCGGCGAAATCAACTGTGCGCGGCAGAGTCAAGTCCGCTGCAGCTCTTAATTGGCAGGTCAAGCGCAGCGTCGGTAGCCCTGCGGCGCCGGGCCTGGTCTCGAGGGTGCTGCTCTGGATGGTCCATACCAACGGTTGGCCGTCCACGGCCGCTGTCA
The DNA here is from genome assembly GCA_013697395.1 of Chloroflexota bacterium. Classification (GTDB taxonomy): domain Bacteria; phylum Chloroflexota; class Limnocylindria; order QHBO01; family QHBO01; genus JACDBZ01. Next base: position 2,989 of record JACCWY010000272.1, read on the forward strand.
CTTCGCGGCTGAGCTCCGAGCACTGCACTGCCGCCGCGTCTTCGAGTTGTTGGTCGGTCGGCGTCCCGTCCGGGGCCAGGGCCTGAAGATCCTGAGCGGTGGGAATCTCCGCGATGTCCACGATGGACAGCACATCTATCCGGTCGGGGTAGAGCTGCAGACCGTCGTAGTGGTTGACCGTGAAGTTGCCCAGCGGATGCGCTTGGGCCACCCCGATGGGGATCAGAACGAAAGCCAGAATGCCGCCCAACAGGATTCCGGCTCGTGCAGACCTACTCAGTTGGGCCCGCCGAGCGCATCCAGCGCCTGTTCGGCGTCGTCCTCATGCAGCGGCGAGAAGTACGGGTTGGTCTCCAGGGCCAGGGTGAGCGAGGCTCGGGCCTGATCCCTCAGTCCGAGTTCGGACTCGATCATGCCCCGATGGAAGAGGA
>JACCWY010000274.1 GCA_013697395.1 Chloroflexota bacterium
GGATCAGAGCAGCTGACTTCGGAGCATGGCCGTCGGTGCGCTGTGCTTCCAGGCGTGGGCGGGGGAGCGAATCGGGTCGAGTTATCTGCTCTCTTCAAGCCGGAATGTTGGGGCGCACTTCAGGAGGCTCCGCCTAGGCCCGGCGACGTGGAACAGCTCCCCTGGGTTTCGGACGACGGCGTTGTGGCATCGAGCTCCCCCCGAAGTTGTCGAGTAACGCGGCCGCTGCGTGTGGCACCGAGCGTGGACGGGAGAATTAGCGCGTCGAGGTATCGCTCTCCGCGGAGACCCGGCGCTCGGCCCTTCCCGAATACGTCACATGCCCGGTGACGGCGTCGCCAACGTTGCGCATAAGATTCGGGCCACGGTTCTGCTGCTGCCCGCAGGCACGGTGGGTGCGCATACCCATGGAGGAGCGAGTGAGACTCCGGTGGATTCGTCTCCTAAGGTTCACAGCAGCCGCCATAACGGTTGCCATGCTGTTGGCCGGGTGTGGCGCGGGTCAAGAAGCCTCGGTCACTGACACTGGATCGGTCGCGCCCAGCCGGTCCACACCGGCAGCGACAAATAGCCCGCCGGCGGCGTTGCCCGCCGGTGCGGACATCGTCGTCGTGGTACCGGCGGTTGATACCTACGGCCCTCTCGTCGCGGAGGGGACGCTCTGGGTGCGAGGCATTGAAAGCGGGAAGCTGTTCCGCATCGATCCGGAGTCGGGCGAGATTGCGACAAGCACCACCGACCTCGGCTGTTGCTTGGCCGTAGGCGAGGGCGCGGTGTGGGCCCCCGCTCCCGAGGCGGGCACGCTCGAGCGCATCGACCCGCAGACCGGCATGGTGACCGACACATTCGAGCTCGGTGGCCTCACGGTGCGGGCCGCCGCAGGCGGTGGCAAGGTCTGGGTCAACAGCCATCGCGGTGGCTCGGTGTTCGAGATCGATTCGGTCACTGGTGAGGTGACGTCGATCGAGATCGGCCCGACCGGCCCGGCCGGTCCGCAGGAGGTGTACTACGTCGACGGCGACGTGTGGGTCGGGGTGCCGAACCTCGGGCCAAGCATTGTCCGCATCGATCCCACGACCGGTGAAGTTGTGGCGACGATCGACGTCCCGGGCGCGGGGTGCCACACGATGGCCGCGACGGACCGCTACATGTGGCTCGCGGGCGGATGCTTCGACTCTCCTTCTCAGTACGACACGGTGTGGAAGATTGACTTGCGTGCCAACCAGGTCGCTTCCGAGTTCCAGCCGGGCGGGACCTTCAGCCAGTGGGGCGAGATCGGCTATACGGACGGATCGCTCTGGATGCTTACGACGTCCGGACTCCTGCGGATCGACCCGGAATCGGACGAGGTCGTGGTCGTGTCCGCCGATGTCGTGGGGCCAGGGAGTATCTCGGCCGAGGAGCACCGGCTGTGGGTGCTCACCGGCAAGGTGGTCCGCTCGGAAGGTGGGAATCTCGGTCGTGAGCTACTGAGGATTCCGATTCCGTAGAACCTCGCTTCAAACAAGGGCGACCCGCGCGCAGCCCAGCGTTGCTTCAGACAAGCCTCGGCTCGCTCCGGGATCGAGATGCTCACTCCGGCCGACGTCCATCATGGCCACCTCTATCCGCAGGAGGGACTCGCGACGTGGGCCTGGATTGGCTCCGCCTTTGCCAGCCATCACAGTACGCGGCTGCCTTTGGTTGGGCCGACTAGGCCGATCCGCTGTGGCACCGAGCGTGAGCGGGCTAGCGCCTTGGCCGAGTTATCCGCTCTCGCGATCGGTCGCGCCTCCACTGGGAGCGCTCCGTACACCGGCATAATTGCGATTGATGGACGAAGCCACAGCTCGCGCGGGCGAGGGTGTCACCCGGGGCTTTTTATTTGCCGACCTACGCGGCTACACGCAGCTGGTGGAAGCGCGCGGGGCGATCCGGGCGAAGCATGCCCTTGAGCGCTACCGAACGTTGACCCGAGCGGTCGTTAGCCGTCATGGCGGAGCGGAAGTCCGGACGGAAGGCGACAGCTTCTACGTCGTGCTGCCGTCGGCCAGTGCGGCAGTTCGCTGCGGGCTGGACCTGGTCGCCACCGCGCTCCTTCCGCCCGACGGCGAAGGTCCGATCACCGTGGGTGTCGGGATCCACGCCGGAGAGACGATTCCGTATGCCGGCGACTACGTCGGCTCGGCAGTCAACATCGCCGCACGCATCTGTGCCGCAGCTAGGCCCAATGAGCTATTGGCCTCCGGAACCGTGCGCGAGCTAACGCGGTCCATCGTGTCAGCCCGATTCTTGCCGGCCGGCCGGCGCGCGCTCAAGGGGATCACCGGCACCGTCGACCTCTTCCGCGTGGTGCCCGACGCGACTGAGTCGGCTCGCACCGGTGCCGCTCATCGCGTCCCAAGCGCTCGTGGTCGCTGGCCGTGGGTCGCGGCAGGAGGCCTCCTTCTCGCGCTCGGCACGGCGGCTGGTTTCGCGGCTTGGACGCAGACGGTTGCGCCGAGCGCAGGCGCGTCTGAGGCCCCGACGGGACCACAGCAGCGACCTTCGCCTTCTTCCCTGCTCCCATTCCGAGGCGCAGGCTCCCTCGACCGCCCTCCGGAGGTGCCGCCCGGCGAATACGCGCCCAACCTGAACCAAGATGTGGCTAGCCTCACCATCGACGAGGCAGGCTGGCATCTACTCGCCGACCAGGCCGATGTCCTTGCAGTCGAGCTTGGGTCCCCGCAGCCGGTCTCTGGCAGCTTGGGAGTCAGCCGCATTCCGATTGTGTTCAGTGGCGGGTGCCCGGACGATCCAGCGGTTCTGTTGGGTGACCGCCCTGACGATCTCATCGCCTGGGCAACCTCGAACCCACATCTCCAGGTCTCCGCGCCAATGGTGGCACTAAATCTCGGTTTGCCGGGTGTTGCGATCGAGGCGACCGTACTGCCCCTCCCGTCCAACGGTTGTCCGGGCGGCAACCCGGAGCGTATCCGCCTGTGGCAGCAGGGTGGGCTGGACGTCGCCCTTCTCGCTGGCTCGCGCATTCGACTGGAGGCCCTTGACGGCGGCAACGAGACGCTTGCGATCGCTGTGATCAGCGAAGATCCAGCGCACTTTCAGGGCTTCCAGGCTCATGCCCAGCGTGTGCTCGATGAGATGACTTTGCGGGGTGGCTGACTGTTCGCGCTTGGGAATTGACCGCTTTGGGCGACAGGCGTAGCTGGCCGCGTTGGCGGCCAGGTCGCCGTCGGGTACGATTCGCGGCGAGTGCGCCCGTAGCTCAGTGGATAGAACAGCTGACTTCGGAGTATCCCGGCGGATGCGCTGTAGCACCGTGCGTGGATGGGGGAGCGTAGCGGGCCGAGTTATCCGCTGTCGTGGGCCGCTGCTAGACCGACCCGGTCCAGGCGGGACGGATAGGGCAGAGACTCCAGCTTCGACGGTGGTTTGATACTTCCTGGGGCGGGCCTGTTCCCCGGGCCCATTCAGGCCTGACCCGAGGGAGGGCCGGCTCCGAACGAGCCGACCCGTGCGCTTGACCATTCTTCGTGGGACGGGCGATCCAGGACGGGCGACTCGGCGTCAAGCGGGTGTCCGCGAGACCGCGAGATCCCTGGGTAGACGGCATGAACTAGGCGGCCCGGACGGGGCACACTACCGCTCGCCCCGCGTTTCCGTAGCCGTCCGTGACCCGAAACGGCTGCCCGACTGTTCTATGTCCTCGATGGGCGAGACAATCCAGCCAATGCGCCGCACGGCCACCGAGCCGGCTGTCCCGGGAGCCGCCAGTGTCGAGGACCAGCTGGCGGCATTCTTCGCTGAGCACTACGAGCGGATGGTCCGCTTGGCGGGCCTCGTGTGCCGTAGCGGCATCCTCGCAGAGGACGCGGTCCAGGCGGGGATCGAGCAGGCCTGGAGGCGACGGTCGTCGCTTCGTGATCCGGATCGCATGCGGTGGTGGCTGGATCGCATCGTCGTCCGAGAGGCGATTCGGATGAACCGGCGACCGTGGTGGAGTCGCCTTGCCACGACGCATGCCGATGAGCATGCGTCCCTCCTCCCGGACCCAGCCGGCGAAACGACGCCGCAGCGCATGGCACTCACCGCGGCGTTCGAAGCGCTCACCCCCGAGCAGCGAGCGGCCTGCGTGCTCCATCTGCATCTGGGATACGGCGTCGCCGAGACTGCCGAGCTCATGGGCGCCGGCGTCGAGACCACGCGATCACGGCTGCGACTTGCCCGAAGGCGACTGCGGGCGGATCTGTCGGAGGACGAGTCATGACTACCGTCAACGACGCCCTAATTCGCGCGTTCTTGGCCGACGAGGCACGGCGCGCAGTGGCGGCAGCCCCCTCCCTCGAGGAGGCCGTCGGCCGGCTGGCGCCGCGAATCGGAGGGCGACCGAGTGGTGCCTCGCAACGACTGATCGTCCTCCTGGCGGCCACCATGCTCTTGGTTGCGGCACTCGGCACCGCCATCGCCGTTGGCAGCGGGATCCTGCCCCTGCCCCTGGTCATCGAGTCCTCGACGGTCAGCCCCTTCGAGGGCACCTGGGTCTCCACCAGCGACACAGACGGGGGCACACAGACGATGACCGTCCGTGTCTCGGCCGAGGGCGCCGTCGAGATCACGGTGCTTGACGACGTAGCCACCGTCTGCTCGCGCAGCCCCTCTACGATGAGGGGGACCGGACGGCTCCAGGGCGGCTCGGAGCTCGTTATCCCGTCGCCGGCGTACACATGCGACGACGGGAGCGAGCCCGAGGCCCTGAGCGGTCCTCCGCTGCAGGAGCAGCTCCTCGACCTGACCTTCACCTATGACGCCGAGAGCGGCACGCTCACCGACAACTTCGGCGCGGTCTGGCACCGGGAGGGCGCCGAAGACCCCAGTCCCGACCTGACGGTGACGATCCCAGACACCATGTGGCCGCAATCGAGCCTTGAGGAGGTGCAAGAAGCTCAGCGGCTCGCCGACGCCGGCGACCCGGACTACACGTGGCAGGTGGACGCGCAGCTCGCCGCCGAAGATTACGACGGCACGTGGGACCGTCTCTACAACGGTGAGGTCGAACTCGTCGACCGGTTCCTCCGTGAGGTGTTGGGCTGGGAGGCATACATGCAGAACGTCTATCTCGGCGGCGCTGATCACTCTCTCACCGACCAACGGTTCCTGCGGTGTGCGCCGGGCCGCACGAACCCGCTCTACCCGCCACAGCCTGGCTCGCAAGACCGTGGCGAGTCGTGCGCGCCGACGATCGACGATCTCACCTACGAGTCGGTGAGCCTCGACCTCGTCCAGCCGGACCGCCAGGGCCCTGGCGGGATCTGGGCGGTGAGCCGATGGAGTTTGACGGCTCCGTTCGAGCAGGCCGACCCGACGGTTGCCGAGGCACAGGCAACCGCGCGCCTGGAGGCGTTCCTCGCCGCACGGATCGCGGGACGAGGCGCCGAGGGGTATGTGGATGTCTACGCCGACTGGCTCGAGCGAGAGGTTCCGCTCCTGTACGCCACCAGCTCCGGTGCCCCGTACGAGCGATTCGAGTTCGAGCGCGTGGACGGGCCGAACTGGCCATACGGCGGCTACATCACCTTCTCAATCCGGCTGTTCGCGGACGACGGTGCAACCGTGGTCGAGCAGGAGATCTACTCGCATTGGGACGGAGGCCGCTCGGCGGGGATCGAGGGCGGATTGGCGCTGGGACTCACGCCGACGACCGAGAACGGCCAGCCGGTCGCCATGCTCTTTGCGCAGTTCGACGGCGACGTCACCTACTCGTCGCCGAGCCAGAACCGGATGCACGTTGGAGACGACGGTCGCGACTTCACCGGTCTTCTCGACTTCACCGATCCAGCCGTCTTCTGGTCGGACTGTGCACAAGGCCCGGTGCCGGCCGATGCTGATGCGTTCGCGCAGGCGATCATCGCGGACCCTAACTTCGAAACCACTGCGCCCGTCGCCGCGCGCGTCGGTGGTGTCGAGGCCGTGGCGATCGATGTTGCGTTGTCCCCTGGCGGCCGCGTTTGCTTGGCATACCGTACGGACGCTCAGCGCTGGATCCACGCGCTCGAACCAGGGAAGCGCCTACGCCTGTTCCTCGTCGACCTCCCGGAGGGCATGTCGATGCGGACCCTGGCCGTCACGATCGTTGCGCCCGACGAGCGCTTCGAGGAGGTCCTCGAAGAGGCTGAGCCGATCATCGACTCGATCGAGTTCCATCCTGGCTGATGACACATACGGGCCGCTGATGACGCTGACGGCCGAGCAGGAGGTCCCGGCATGATCACCAAGACTGAAAGAGTCATCGTCGTGGCTCTGGTGGCCGCGCAGGCGGCATGTACCTCGATTCCGAGCCATGGCGAAAGTTCGCCCCCGGTCGGGTCGACGGTGGCTCCGCCTGCCTCCACAACGGTGGTCGCGCCGTCGACGGCGGCGACCGTGCCGGAGCCTTTCCCGACCGCGACGTTCGCTGCCATCCGGGAGCATCCGGTGTCCGAGGAGTTGGCGGCACAGTTTCAAGCGGCCTTGGAGGACGCAGCGGCGAGAGAGGAAATGGCGGAGGGAGGGGGGATGACAGCGACGGTGATGACCGCCGAGGGTACCTGGAGCGGGACGGTGGGCACGGCGGACGATGTCCGCGACCTCCAGGTCGACGACCAGTTCGCCATTGCGAGCATCACCAAGTCGGTGGTCGCAGCCCAGGTGATGCTGATGGTCGAGGCGGGCGAACTCGGCCTCGACGACCTGGCCGCCGATCACCTTCCTCCTGACCTCGAGTTCGACACCAACGGGGCGACAATCCGTCATCTGCTGAGTCATCGCAGCGGGATCCCAGACGATTACGAGGTAATCCATGAGACTCTGCAGAGCGATCCGTTGCGGGTGTGGACGCCGGCCGACGTGCTGGAGCAGATCCCGACCAGACGGGGTGTTGCCGGTCGCTCGTTCGAGTACTCCGGTACCAACTACCTGTTGCTCGGCCTGGTGATCGAGCACGAGCGGGGACGACCTGTGGCCGAGGTGCTGCGGGCCGGCGTGCTCGCCATCGATGGGATCGAGCGGCTCGTCTTCCAACCCGATGAGAAGCCGACCGAGCCGATGGCCATGCCGAGGGGCAGGTCCACCTCCGTTCTCGAGACGGGGGGCGGCTACCTCCCATCGCTCGCTGCCGCATCCGCCTTCCCAGAGGCGGGAGGCATTGCATCGGACTCGCCTTCCCTGGCGCGGTGGTGGCGGGCGTTGTGCGCCGGCGAGATCGTCTCCCAAGCCGCCCTCACCGAGATGTCAGCATTCGATTCGGACGTGTCGATCTTCGATGGCGGGTACGGATTCGGACTGTTCAACCCTGCCTACGGGCACGCCAACGCCGTGGGGCACCAGGGAGAGTTGTTCGGTTACATGTCGTGGGCCGCGTGCCTGCCCGAGGAGGGAGCGGTGATCGTTGTGCTGAGCAACCGCGTGGTCCAGTCGATCACCATCGAGCTCTTCTTTGGGACGCTCGGGCCGTTCGTCGACGTCCTGCGCTCAGGCTGACCGGCGGCACTCTCCCGGGTCTCGACCTGGACTCAGCCACCGTCCTCGCCCGAGCTGTCAGCCACACCGGGGCGGGGCTCCGAGCGGAGCGCATCGCCGAGAACTAGGGCTACGTGGCGTGGACCGGGTGCCTGCCGGAGGAGTGAGCGGTGATCGTCGTTCTGACCAATCGCACAGTCGACGACCAGCTCTTCACGACCTTGAGCAGGATGGCCTCCCCCGCTGATCGACGCGCTGCGCTCGGACTGATCGCGTTGGCCCTCGGGTCGTCGTCGGGTACGATGCCTCTGTTGCGCCCGTAGCTCAGCGGATCAGAGCAGCTGACTTCGGACCAATCCCACCGGTGCGCTGTGCTTCCGAGCGTGGGCCGGGGAGTGAAACGGGCCGGGTTATCTGCTCTCCTTGAGCACGAGTAGAGGCGCGCGTCGCGCGCGTCCGCGCATCGCGCGGGCGCAGTCCGCTGGCGCTCTGATCGTGGGTCAGGTGCACTGATGCAGTCGGGCGAGCGCTCGGGCCCGTCTTGTTCTTGCGGACCGGCAAGCCGATCGGTGAGTCGAGACCCTCGTAAGAGTCTCGCGTTGGCCGGGGCAGCGCAACATCAACGTGGCGATCTGGTTCTTCCGGAGCCCAGATGGCGCAAATTCGCCTCTACATCCCGGTGGCAGCCCAACGCGTGCCAGCGCGCCTAGTCGGTGTACTCTGCCGCGATGACCGCTTCCGCTCGCGCCCACTCGTGGTCCCGACCGCAGTCGGAGCAGGCGATGAGCAGGTACTCGCCCTCCAGCTCTTCGAGGCTCGCGACGGTCTCTCCCGTTGGCACCAGGTCACCGGTGACCGGGCAGGCGATGAGGACCGGTGGCATGGTGACTCTCCCTCCCTACGCCACTGCCTATTGTCCCATGCGCCCCGGCGACGTCGCCGTCTGCGAGGCGTGAGTCCTCCGAACGTTGGGCAGAGGGCGGCCTCTACGCGTCCAGCAACTGCCCCAGCATGCGCTGCCATGCTTCTTCTTTGTTGTCCTGACTAGCGCCCCGGCCGCGCCGCATGCTGCGCCCGATGGTCGCCCAACCCTCGTACTCAACTTCCGTTGCGTCCTCGTCCATTCGGTACCCGAATCCGATGTTCGTTACCCTGACGCCCTCGTGGGGGTACCGCTCCTCCAGGTCCCGTTGCAGCCGGTCACGGAAACCGACGAGCCGTTCCTGCTCTTCGGCAGGGAGCGCCCGAAAGTCATCCTCGGTTGGCATCGCCCTCACCCCTCGTCCGGATTGGTACGTCGCGGCCATTGTGGCACTGCGCTGTCCGACGCCATGCCGGGCTGCGCGGCGCGATAAGGGCCAGCGAGCGACCCGGGAGGCACGACGTGACGGAGTGTGCAGTTGCCCGACACAGCCGATTCGAGCGGCAGGACGGCGCGCTTTCTTCCATCAGCGACTCGCTCAACCAGCAGCCTCGATCCCTTCCACACCGCTTGGTTCGTCCGACCCAAGCCCCTTTTCCGCGACGCCTTCCCAGAATTCCACGGCCGCTCGCTCGTAGAGCAGGCCCATGCGCAGGGTCTGGCCTCGCCAGTGCTCGACCGTCCGCTGCCCTCGGCCGGAGGCTCCCGGTCGCCGCTCGAGGCGCGCATCCTCCTCGTAGGCCAACAGTCTGGCGCGATGGGTGGCGAGTTGCTGCTCAGCCAGGCGCAGGCGCGCCGCGGGGGGCGCCAGATCGGCGAAGAAGAGCTGCAGGAGGCCCAAGTCGCGCAGTTTCGTAGGCTCGGCGTGTGGCCGGTCGAGCCACGCCTGCAGGGCGTGGAGCCCGGCCTCGCTGATCGTGAACACACGGCGCCGTCGACCGTCCTGCTCGCGGGTCTCGGTGACCAGGCCCTGGCCGGCGAGCCGCGCCGGCTCGCTGTAGAGGAGGGTGTGGGGGAAGGACCAGAAGTTGCCGAGGGTGGCGCCGACGTGGCGTTCAAGCTCGTACGGCGTCGACGGCCCTTCGCGCGCGAGCAAGCCAAGGACCAGGTATGAGGTCGGGGTCAGCCGTTCGTTTGACATGATGCGGAGCGTACCATACACTCTGAACGGTTAGCGCTCGCCACAACCCAGGCGAGTTGCCGGGGTTACACACCAGCGGCCGACCGCCAAGTGCGTCGTGGCTGGACCCTCATCACGGCAGCGCTGACGGCAGCGAAAGGTGATTTCAATATGGCCACCGACATGAAGACCCAGCTCGAGCGCATCCCGCTCGAGGTGTTCAACCAGGGCAACTTCGGGCTCATCGACGAGCTCATCGCGCCCGACTTCGTCGAGCACAACGCGCAGCCGGGCGTGCCACCGACGCGCGATGGCTTCATGCAGCTCGCGATCGCCCTGCGGTCCGCCTTCCCGGACGTCCACTACACCGTCGAGGACGCGATCGAGGCGGGCGACAAGATCGTGTATCGGCTGGCTGCCAGCGGGACGATGAAGGGCGACTTCCTCGGTATCCCGGCCACCGGCACGCGAGCGACCTGGACCGAGATCCATATCGGGCGCGTAGCCAACGGGCGGCTGGTCGAGCATTGGGGTCTTGTCGATCAGCTGGGCCTGTTCGTCCAGCTCGGCATCGTCCCAGCCCCCGGCCAGGTTCCGGTCGCGGTCTAGTCGCGGCCAACTGAAGTCTGGTAAGAGGCCCCTGGTGGCGACGCCAGGGCCTCGCCAATTCGGAGCGTGAAGCGGGCGGCGGCGTCCTTACTGACCACGCGGTGTCGACGCCGCTACCGCACACGGGATTAGGCCGGCCCCTGACCTCCGTCGGCGAGGAATCATGAGGTGCGGGCGTGGCAAAGGGGGCGCGCATTCAACAGGCGCTAAGCGTCTAGCCGCGCGGCAGGTTCGAGCCCCAAACCCTGCGCTCTGGCTCAGGCCATCACCCGCACCGGCCCCAGTATGGACTGGCGCCGCCCGGGAGAGCAGGGTGAGGTGCGTGGAAAGAACTGACTCTGGCCGTCGCCGAGTGCAGCAACCCGTGACCGTAAGACTGTGCCGCTTTCGCTCGGCCCCCACGCTTGGAGCACAGCGTTCGGGCTGAAATGCTTGACATGCAAGAGGTCACTGGTCCGAGTCGCCCACCACGCAAGTTCCGACGGCTCGAAAGGTGATTCGGCGACACAATGGCCGTCAAGCGGCCGACCCAGTGGATCCCTCGCCCGAGGTCGGCGTCGCGGGACGCGCCCTGGGCCGCTCGCCGCCGCCACCACCGCCGCCGATGAAGGCGCTGATCAGGTCCATCGGGAGGGGGAAGATGATGGTCCGGCTCTGGTCCGAGCTGATGTCGGAGAGCGTCTGCAGGTAGCGCAGCTGGAGAGCACTGGGCGCGGCGTTGATGATGTTCGCCGCGTTGGCGAGCTGCTCGGCGGCCAGGAATTCGCCCTCGGCATTGATGATCTTCGCGCGCTTATCGCGTTCGGCCTCGGCCTGGCGCGCCATCGCGCGCTTCATCTCCTGCGGCAGCTCGACGTCCTTGACCTCGACGATGCTGACCTTGATGCCCCACGGCGCCGTCTGCTCGT